>CAKZUP010000061.1 GCA_937922945.1 uncultured Granulosicoccaceae bacterium | reverse complement strand
CGCATCATTTCGACTTGCTTGCTCTGGTGGAGGGGGGAGGATTCGAACCTCCGAAGCTTACGCAGCAGATTTACAGTCTGCCCCCTTTGACCGCTCGGGAACCCCTCCGGCAGGCAAGCCGGACATTATCAAGGGAAAGTGACCGGCTGTCAACGCAACAGCCTAGTTGAATTGGGAAAATTTTCCAGCATAACGATCAATAAACCTCTCGTTAGCGCGTTTTTGATCAGTTATTGAACAAACAGAAACCGAGTGGGTGTTTTAAAGGCCCGAACCGGCGATGTAAAACAGATATCGTGCCAAGCAAGCACAAATAAAACACGTTAAAAAGCGCTGGGCTGTCGACGGGCAGTGTCAGCCTTATTCAGCCGCCCTGTCGAATAACCCCGCGCACGAAAAACGATTAGTGATTAAGAATCTGACTCAAGAACAGTTGAGTGCGCTCGTTTTGTGGATTGTTGAAAAATTGTTCAGGTTCATTTTGCTCGATGATTTGCCCTTCATCCATGAAAATAACCCGGTTGGCGACCGTTTTTGCAAAGCCCATTTCGTGGGTTACACAGATCATGGTCATACCTTCCTGAGCCAGCTCTATCATGGTGTCGAGCACCTCTTTGATCATTTCCGGATCAAGCGCTGATGTGGGCTCGTCGAATAACATGATTTTCGGGCTCATGCACAGAGAGCGCGCGATGGCCACTCGCTGCTGCTGTCCACCAGACAACTGACCTGGGTATTTCAGTGCCTGCTCAGGAATTTTAACTCTCTCCAGATACTGCATGGCAGTCGCTTCGGCTTCAGCTTTAGGGGTCTTTCTGACCCAGATAGGCGCAAGCGTGCAGTTTTCCAACACAGTCAGGTGTGGAAACAAATTGAAGTGCTGAAATACCATTCCCACTTCACGGCGCACCGCTTCGATATTTTTCAAATCGTTAGTGAGTTCAACACCGTCAACGATAATGTCGCCTTTCTGATGCTCCTCCAACCGGTTGATGCAGCGAATCATCGTTGATTTACCTGACCCTGAAGGACCACATACAACGATACGCTCACCTGAATGCACGTCGAGATTGATATCTTTGAGCACATGAAACGCACCGTACCATTTGTGCATGGCTTTTATTTTTATCGCCACGTCACCCAATTCTGTCTGTACTTGTTCGTTACTCATAATTTATCTCGCATCTTGTTCATCTGGTCGCGCCATCTACTCACAATGACATCTACTCACAATGTCATCTACTCACATCGTCGTCTACTGGCAACGTAATTTATTCGTATTCTATTCGTCTATTGTGCAAATTATCAGGCAATGTTAATTCCGCTAAAGCTAGCGCTTATGCCCCGTATGTAGCTTATTCTCAAGATACAACGAGTATTTAGCCATCAAAAAACAGGATATAAAAAAGAACACCGCAACGAACAAATAAACTTCTGTACTCGGCCCTTGCCAACTCGTGTCCGCCAAGGTTGCCTGAGCGATACCCAGCGGATCGAACATACCAATAACGATAACCAAGGTTGAGTCTTTGTATAAACCGATAAACGTGTTAACGATTCCCGGAATGGAAATTTTCAACGCTTGGGGCAGCACAATTAATCGCATGCTCTGCCAATACTTTAGCCCCATCGCATCAGCTGCTTCCGTTTGTCCTTTAGGAACGGCTTGTAACCCGCCCCTGATCACTTCGGCCATATAGGCAGATGCGAACAGGGTCACCATGATCAACACTCGCAAGAGCAAATCGAATTCAACTCGCGGCGGCAGAAAATAGCTCAGCATGGTTGACGCAACGAACAGCAGTGTGATTAACGGTACACCGCGGATAAACTCAATAAAACCGATACACGCGTACTTGATAATGGGCAAATTCGACTGGCGGCCCAACGCAAGTAAAATCCCCAGCGGCAATGACAAAGCGATGCCGGTGATACCGATTATCAACGTCAGCATAAACCCACCAAACTTGTCGGTAGGGACAGATTCAAGCCCTAACCCACCAACGATGAGCCAGAATGCAACGAACGGAAAACCGATAGCGAACCATCGAAGCGTCTTTCTAAATGGGCAATTTTCCCAAAGCAACACAACGACCACGAAAACAAACAACAAAAACGCGAGTATGACTCGCCAGCGCTGGTCAACCGGGTAAAAACCGTAAGTGAACAACTCCCAGCGATGCTTAATGAACCCCCAACAAGCGCCACTACCCAATTCTCGGCACTCATTTCTGCTGGCGGCATCGAAGGTTGCATCCAGAAACACCCAACTGGCCAGACCCGGAATAATTTTGTAGAGGAAAAACACCGCCAGCACCGTGAGCACAATATTGGTTGGCGATGAGAGTAAATTTTCTCTAATCCACTTGATTGGCCCGCTGGTCGCAAACGGCGGCGGTAGATCAGGATGCGCGCCAAGCTCGTATTTCGGAGGCGATTCATTCGTTGCGTTATTCATGCTTATCGCTCCACCAACTTGATCCGATTGTTATACCAATTCATGAACGTCGATATAAGCAGTGAGAAGAGAAGGTACAAGCCCATTACAATAAGCATGCACTCTATCGCTCTACCCGTCTGGTTTAGCGATATACCGCCGATGGTGGCCGTGACGTCCATGTATCCAATGGCAAGCGCAAGCGATGAATTTTTCGTGATATTCAAATACTGACTTGCCAGCGGTGGCACGATAACGCGTAACGCCTGTGGGATGACCACAAGATTCAGTGTGCGACCGCGCGAAATACCAAGCGCCATGCTTGCTTCAGTTTGACCATGACTAACAGCCAGAATTCCTGCTCGAACAATCTCGCCAATAAACGCCGCTGTGTACAGGGACAGTGCAAACCATAAAGCCATAAACTCGGGGCGGACAACCATGCCACCGCGAAAGTTGAAGCCTTTGAGCTCCGGTGTATCCCATGCGACCGGCTTCCCCAGAATGAAAAAGGCAATCACTGGAACCACCACAATAGCTGCCACGCTAATCCAGAACACAGGATATATTTTCCCGGTCTCGTCCTGAACTTTCTTGGCCCATCGACGAAATAAAAACGCAAAGAGAATACCGGCGATAAACAAACCGATAACGGCCCACATGATGGGTTCCGGCAAGGGCTTGGGCATAAACAAGCCACGGTTTGTCAGAAATGCACCGTCAGCCACATTCAACGCGTTTTTGGGTCTGGGTAGGCTGTGCACCAGGATGCCGTGCAACAACAGAATGTGCAGCAATAAAGGCACGTTGCGTACATACTCGATATAAACGTACGCTATTTTATTGGTTAACCAGTTCTTCGAGAGCCGCAACACACCCAGAATAAATCCGAGCACTGTCGCCAGCACAATCCCGCAAAACGCCACTAGCAGAGTGTTAATAATGCCAACATACATCGCTCGCAAGTGAGACGAGCGAGAGTCATATTCAATGAGGGTTTGATTGATATCGTAATTGGCCGGCTGCCCTAGAAACTCGTAGCTAAAGCTTCTATCGAGATTTTGCACAGCGTTGTTGATCAGACTCGCAAAAAACGCAAACATCAGTGCAAGCGCGATTATTTGGATGATGACTGAACGCGTTTCTTTATCGTTCCAAAGCCTTGAAACAAAATTACGACGCGCCGGAACTGACGACTTGTTATCAACTGCGGTTCCGATACTCACTATGGCCGCCCTCGCAAACTGTTAATTCGTAAATGAAAAAGGCACACTTCACTACAAAGTGTGCCCTTCTTGTCGCTAGTATAAAACGCAAATACGCTTTCGCTACGTTTTATAATATATACCGTACTTATCGAATTGGTGCAGCGTACAGAATGCCACCGTCTTTCCACTGAGCATTCAAACCACGCTCAAGGCCAATCGCTGTATCAGGACCAATGTTACGGTCAAAAATCTCACCGTAGTTACCACCGGCAGCGATAGCGCGATAGGCCCATTTTGCATCAAGACCAATCATTGAACCGAAGTCGCCTTCTGTGCCCAACAGACGGTTAACACTTGGGTTGTCGCCAGCTGCTTTGCCCATTTCTTCAATGTTATCCTGGGTTACGCCCAGCTCTTCAGCGGCGATAATCGCATTTACAACCCACTTACCGATATCAGCCCACTGGTCGTCACCGTGACGAACAGCACCACCTAAAGGCTCTTTTGAGATAATTTCCGGCAAAATGATGTGCTCACCCGGCTTTTCAAAAGACGCACGGGTTGATGCCAAACCAGACGCATCAGTGGTGAAAACATCACAGCGGCCGCCCAAGTAGTTGGTTTGAGCTTCAGCATTGGTTTCAACTGGCACTGGCTCGTAAGAAATACCGTTAGTACGGAAGTAGTCAGCCAGGTTCAGTTCAGTCGTGGTGCCTGTCTGGATGCAGATGGACGCACCGTCGAGGTCTTTCGCTGAAGTAACGCCAAGTGCGCTAGGAATCATGAATCCCTGACCATCGTAATAATTGACTGGTAGGAACGTCATTTTAAGGTCAGCATCACGGCTCATGGTTTCAGTTGTGTTGCGAAACAGGATGTCGCCTTCACCAGAGTTCAGTACTGTAAAACGTGTTTTACCGGTCGTTGGCACAAAGTTAACTTTTTCGCCGTCGCCAAGTACCGCAGCAGCCACTGCTCTGCAGAAATCAACATCGAAACCGGCCCATTTGCCAGAGTCGTCCGGCGCGCCAAATCCAGCTACACCAGTAGTAACAACACAGTTCAGCTCTCCACGAGCTTTAACATCTTCCAACGTGCCGGCCTGAGCGCCGAAAGCAGTGGCTGAAAGCGCTACAACCGCCGCAGCGTTTTTCAAAGTATTTTTCATAAATAGTCCCTAAAGTGCAAATCTCAAATTAATGGTGCAAATCGTAGTTAGTTATTGTTTGTCCAAAGCCATCCATTAGCTCGGCGTGGCAGGACGGTACCATAGCATTCATCCAACTGCCGCAACCCACTACACTTTTGTATCAAATTTACCCTCTCAATGAAAGCATTTAGCGCTAACTCCGTAGCTGAACCGTGTATCTACCCTTTAATTATCAACAACTTAAGTTTATTGTCCACATTACGACATGTTGCAATTTATTGCATTCACAAATTATCGCCCCAAGAAGCGATTAATGAACCAAGGGCACTAAGGGCTATTTGGCGGGCTTTCAGCGTCGCGGAAGGTTTCGAACAACCTCGCGCATCAACGATTGTAATGTCAGATGGTGGCTTGGAGATGCAGGGCCTGTTGGTACCCGCAAACCATTGCTCATGGTGTTGGCAAACGATGCGGCTAATGATCCGCTAAAACTGCTACCAGAGTAGTGTATGTAAGACGACTCGGCCGCTGGAGTCGCGCGGTAGGTTCTTGACCAGACAAGTTTTCCGCTCGCCAGATTGATCAGGCTGGCTTGCAGCTGCATTTCGCGGACCGTTGACAGCACCACCCGTTCCCGATCAGTCATGATCTGGCCTGCGTTATTGCGCAGTTGAACACGTTTTGTTGGTCCGACGCCCACCTCATTTTTCTCAACACGCGCAATAAGTACCGTTTGAACCGGCAGTTGAGCTGCATTCAATGCCTGTATGTCCGCTAAACCGAGCTGACCGCGCTCTGCGTAGCCCTTTAGCATTTTGCGGTAGGTGCCAGACGCAACCGAATCTACCGCATTGGCAATGTCTTTAGACCGCAGAATCATAAAGCGACCGCTGGATTGAACGAGTTGTTGCAACTCGCTCGCCATGGCTGTTTGACTCTTGCCTGACTCAACACCGGGCGCTAGCACCACCCCGACAATGCCAACAGAATAAGGCGCTGCAGAATGAGCCACAGGCGGACGGCTGGTACAACCCGCCAAGATGGCGAGCAACGCGACCGTTAGCAGCATTCTTGTGGGCATCTGCATAAAATTCATCACATCGACATTTTTGGGCGAAAAATGCCCCTAACACTAGTGTATGTATGAGTATAGACGGCTCGACACCGATTGCAGAACGACTGAAACGGGCAAAAAAAAGGGGCACATGTGCCCCTTTTGCTTTGAGAATAAGTCCGTGAATCACCATCTAAACGATCACTTTTTTCTTATCTGATAACTCTTGCGGCTACCTTTTTATGCAGTGCGTCATTCTATAGTGATGGGTTTTCTCCATCCGTGCCCAATGGCCTCAGCTTAGGCCTAACTTCGTTATCGACTAACATGCTTGCCAGTTGACATCGATTAACACTTAGCTTGGGTTTCTGTGGGGCGCATCCAACCTGATTGGCAAAGTTGAATCGAACTGATCCTGTATTCAGGCGCAAGTGATTGAATCAATTAAACCCACTTTTCGTTGAACCCTTTCGGCGTAAATACTATCTATTGATTCATGTGAAGCACTTTGCGCTTATAATTCATGTCTTGGCCGCAGAATCGCAGTTGAAAAGCCAACCATGTAGCAATTGCTACAAGCTTGGCTGGTTGCCTGAGAGTCAACGATTCCGAGAAGTGAGTAGTTCATCACTGCCGAACCGGCTGGATACATAAGCAATGTGCTGCCTGGGCCGCTAAATATCGCAGGTACGAGCTGGCACAACAACAGTTGTACAAACGTACGAACACACCAGAAAAAAATAACTAGGAGATACTGCAATGACTGATCGCACCGGCTCGATAAAAACCCCTAACGGGAAGTCATCAGAGTTGCCAGTGCTCAGCGGCACCCATGGTCCGGATGTTATTGATGTACGCGGGCTTTACAAAGACACCGGGCATTTTACTTACGACCCCGGGTATGCCACCACGGCAAGCTGCAAAAGTGCGATTACTTTCATTGATGGCGATGAAGGCGTTTTACTCTATCGTGGTTATCCAATCGAGCAACTCGCCGAGCATAGCTCCTACCTGGAAGTATGCTACTTGCTGATGTATGGCGAGCTGCCAGACAAAGAGCAGGCGTCTGAATTCGATGAAATCATCAAGCATCACACCATGGTGCATGAGAACATCCGTGATTTTATTAATGGATTCCGTTACGACGCTCATCCAATGGCCATGCTGGTAGGAACTATCGGTGCGCTGTCTTCGTTCTACCACGACTCACTCGATATCAACAATCCTTTGCATCGGGAAATTTCCGCACAACGATTAATCGCGAAAATGCCGACCATTGCGTCTTATTGCTACAACCACTACCGCGGCTTGCCGTTCATGTACCCCGACAATAACCTGTCTTACGTGGAAAACTTCACAAGACTCATGTTTGCTGTACCTGCAGAGGAATTCGAGCCAGATCCGGTTGCTGTCAAGGCGATTGAACTGATCATGATCCTGCATGCCGATCATGAGCAAAACGCAAGTACTTCAACGGTTCGTCTTGCAGGCAGTTCAGGTGCAAACCCTTTCGCATCTATCGCGTCAGGTGTTGCCAGTTTGTGGGGACCTGCGCACGGTGGCGCGAACGAGGCGTGTGTCAACATGCTTGATGCAATAGTAAATTCAGGCGAAACCATTGAAAAAACTATTGCCCGCGCAAAAGACAAAAACGACCCTTTCAGACTTATGGGCTTTGGTCATCGCGTTTACAAGAACTTCGACCCCAGAGCAAAGTTAATTCAGAAAATGTGTCATGACTTGCTCGATCAACTCGGTGGTGACACTCCAATGTTTGAACTTGCTCGCAAGCTTGAAGAAGCCACTTTGGCTGATGAATACTTTATTGAACGAAAACTCTACCCCAACGTTGATTTCTACTCAGGCATAATCTTTCGTGCGTTAGATATTCCAATGAACATGTTTACGGTTATGTTCGCCATGTCACGAACAGTCGGATGGATATCACACTGGATGGAAATGCACGAAGACCCTGAAGGTCGAATCGGTCGACCTCGCCAGATCTACACTGGGCCAGCAAAGCGAGACTATCCCATATAGGTAAAGCCTGACAAACAAACCGCCCCCGGCAAAGCCGGGAGGTGTAAACTGTCACTGCGCTAATTTTAAAGAAGTGAGAGTTTTAACGTCATGACACTATCAGCACGTGAATTTACTGCCGCTTTAGCGCTGGCGGCTAACGGTGTATCTGTTGTCACTACAGCCGGGGAATCTGGCAAAGCAGGCTTAACCGTAAGTTCGATGTGCTCGGTATGTGCAGAACCTGCACTCATACTTGCCTGTGTGAACGCCAGCAATGAGTTTTGTAGCATTGCAGATAGCAACAACTGCTTCGCTATCAATATTCTCAGCACATCCCACATGGAATTATCAGGTGTTTTTGCAGGCCTTGGCGATAACCCAGACGCTGATCGTTTTGACACTGGTCACTGGATAACACTTGAAACCGGTTCTCCGGTACTGAAAGATTCATTGGTTTCTCTGGACTGCAAACTGGTGTCTGCAACTACCCACGGAACTCATCGCATCTACATTGGTGAAGTACGTCAAGCGCATAGCAACCAAGCTGAGCCGTTAATCTACACCAATCGCGCCTACGCAAGAGCACAATTACTCAGCGACACGTGAGTATCCTTTACTACAGCTCCAGCGATCAGGGCGGCACCTCAAACGATCGCATCTTAAGTGGCCTGAGAGAAAAACTGCCCCATAAAACGATCTCTGTGTGGCCTGATTGCCCGGACAAAACAAGCATTACAACAGCCATAGTCTGGCAACCACCTATCGACTTTTTCGACGGGCTTAGCAATTTAAAACACGTGTTGTCTATTGCCGCAGGCGTCGATCATTTGCTTGGGCACCCTGCTTTGCCAAAAAATGTCAGCGTAACCAGACTCACCGATGCAGGCATGGCCGAGCCGATGGCGCAGTATGTACTATACGGTGTGTTACACGCACAGCGCCAAATGACGGCATTGGCAAACGCGCAACGCAACCAGTTGTGGCGCCATGATATTTCAACTGTTCCAACACAACGCTTTCATGTCGGTATCCTCGGTGCTGGCGTTCTTAGCCTGGTCACCGCAAAGCGTCTGGTCGATAACGGCTACAAAGTGAGTTGCTGGAGTCGCACGCCAAAACAGCTTCAGGGTATCGCTCATTTTGATGGTGCCGATGGCCTGGAGGAGCTGCTGCCGCAGGTCAATGCCTTGGTTTGCCTACTGCCATTGACACCACAGACGACAGGCATTTTAAATGCATCGCTGTTCGCAAAGCTGCCTGTGGGTGCTTACCTGATCAACCCCGGCAGAGGTGGCCACGCAGACGAAACAGCGCTATTGGATGCACTGAACAGCGATCATCTTAGCGGAGCGCTACTGGACGTTTTCAATGAAGAACCGCTGCCGCCTTCGAGCCCAATTTGGTCTCACCCCAACATCGTCGTAACACCTCACGTAGCGGCACCCACTCATGAAGATGGCGCGGTAGAACAAATCGCACAGAGTATTGATCAGCTTGAACGTGACGAAATACCACATGGAATGGTCAACCGGGACGCAGGTTACTGAACTGGTTTGCTTAGCCGGGTTACTTAAGCGGGTTGCTTAGCCGGGCCTACTGTGCCGATGACGCTATCGTTGCAACGGTACGCAAGACTATTTGCAGAGCCAATTCTCGACGCATTTCCTCACGCAGGATATCTGCTTCGTCCTCTTTACCCAACACACCAGTCTGATCGTAGGTGTACTCACGAATCACTTCGACCCGATTGGTCTGCTGATCTTCAGCATAGTTCGGGCGCGCGCCGCCGCGGGATTGTGCTATCTGCAGATTGACTGAATGAGCCAGTTCGTATTCACTAACCCGGCCTGTACTTTGTACCGATACGATTCGCTGCGACTGGTTCTCACCCGCCAATCGCAACAGGACATTGGCCTCGTCGCGCGAATCGACAACTTCGAACGAACGATCGCTGAGAAGCTTTCGCAACTCTTCTCTGATGGTACTTTCGCGAGACGAATCGACAAACACGGTGGCATTACTGGCTATTTGTTGCTCAGTGCCGCGCAGCTTAAAGCCACAGGCACTGAGAAAGCACAGTGCCGTGGCGAGTACGCATACTGAGATAAAGCTCGATTTAGAAGTCACGCTTGCGATAGATCCAAATGTCACACTTTAAAAAGATAGCTGAAATAAGGCAGTAAAATTAAATTTGCTTCTTGGGTTTACACCAGCAAACGCACACGTTAAGGCGCAGCCGCAGCTTTTGCAAAATTACCCAATGCGCCACTCACCTTTTCAAAAACAGCATCACATTCTGTTGTCGCATGTCGTGCCTTCAAATAAGCCGGATCGTTGTACCCCAGATACACTTTGCCGTCTTCAGCTTGCCATACCAACATTTTTTGTGGCAAATCAATCGCTATACTCTGAGAACAAAGCATAAGTGGAGTACCCACTTTTGGATTGCCAAAAATAAGTAGCTGTGTTGGCCGCAAGCTCATGCCGGCTTTCTCTGCATTCGCAGAATGATCGACTCTGGCCATAACCGTCATGCCTTTCGACTTAACGATAGACTCCAGTTTATCCATCGTGGTAGCGACATCGCTGGAGCTAGGCACAACCGTCATACCATCTTGTGCGTGTGCAGCGTTCATTCCACCCATTAACGCGCTTATTAAAACAACCGCTAACAGCCGTCCTGATTTGGCACTGAATATATTATTTAATTGCGTTATTTTGGTTTGTAATACTGTTTGTCGTTCGGTCATGGAGTAGGTCCCTCGGCTTTGATTATCAATTGCGGCACTTGTACAGCTTTTATCGTAAAGGTGCCCGCAGCGCGCATTGTAGAGAGGAGTCGGCGAATCCGATTCCCGTCAAGAATGACCAAATTGCGCCACTTAAGTTCCGCTGTACTCATTTTACAGCAATTGGCTGTTGGAGATGACACCAAAACAGGATGGTGCTAACAGATGATTTACGCCCGGATTGACAATAATCACGATGTGCAGCTTTAATCTGCGTGAACGCGCTAAACTAGCGACATGCATAAGCTTCTGCTTAATCGAGACATCTACACAGAATTTGTTCAGACTGAAGTACCTGCGGCTAAACGCTTTTTATGGATTGTTACCGCAGATATCAAAGATCTGTACGTTAATGTGGATGGTTATTTTCAGCCCCTGCTTGAGGTACTCAGCGACCTGGTTGAAAAAGGTGTTGCAGTAAGACTCATACACGCAAAAGAACCCGGCCCTCGTTTTCGTGAAGAATTTGATCGATTCGATGCGCTAATCAACAGCGAACTGTTTGAACGCATTCTATGCCCACGTGTACATACCAAAGCCATTGTCATCGACGGCGTACGCGCATTTGTCGGCTCCGCCAACCTAACGGGTGCAGGCTTAGGCAGTAAACACGAGGATAAACGTAACTTTGAAGCAGGGTTCATGTTTGACGAACCAAAAGATATTCATTCGCTCATGCAATGGATTGATACACTCTACCTAGGTGAGCATTGTATTAACTGCAAAAGACGCGAGCACTGCGCCGACCCCATTATCGATCATGTCTAGCCAAACCAATACCCGCACAAATGCACAACAGGCGATAGAGAAAATACTTCGTCAGTTCAAGATTGACATTGAACACCCCCAAGATTGTTTACAGGAAGCCGAACAACGCGAACGCCAGCCGCATCTGGACGACCCAGCGCTTGAACAGTGGCAAAAAGAGCCGTTTGTCACTATTGATAACCCGGATTCAAGAGATCTTGATCAGGCGTTGCTTATCGAGCGCTCTGAATCGGAAAACATGCAACAGGATGGATACCGCGTAAGGTACGCGCTGGCTGATGCAGCCTTCTATGCACCACCTGGCAGTGCATTATTTACAGAAGCCCTGCGCCGAGGCGTCACCTACTACACACCATTGCTTGCAGCACCAATGCTGCCACCAAGCCTATCAGAAGGACTTGTTTCGTTAAACCCGCACTCATTGCGCCGTGCTCTGGTGTTTGACATGTGGCTGGCAAACGATGCAACGGTGCTCAATGTGCGAGTGGTACGCGCGCTTATTCAATCACAAGCCAAATTATCTTATGCCGGAGTGCAACACTATCTGGATGCTGTCGATACAAATCAAAATCATGAGTACCAACCGGAACCGTGGGCAGCATCGCTGCAACTGCTCAAAGAACTCGGCGAAAAGCTGATTCAGAATGCGAGTGATCGAGATGTCATTCCGTTTAACCGGCGCGAATCCGAGATAAGCATAACCGAGCACGGATTAACACTTGAGCGTCGTGAGCGGGTACGTACTGAAAAATACAATGAACAAATTAGCCTGCTGTGTAATATGCAAGGCGCACAATTGCTAGAAGCTCTTGCCAAAGATAACGAGCAGTTGCAGGCTATATTCCGAGCACACGATGCGCCTCTAGCGAACCGGCTTGTCAATTTGCGCAGCTTGTTAGAAGAATTTGCTGTATCCAACCAGCTAGGTGACCGGTGGCGCTGGCACAAAGATCAATCATTGGCAGACTACGTAACAGGCTTGCCTAAAGACGCAGCATCACGCGGGAAAGTTCTGGCCATCGAACGTCAAATTCTGGTGACTAATCAGGCATCGGAGTATCGCAGCGAACCCGGACGGCATCATGCGCTGGCGGCTGTCAGTTACGCGCGCTTCTCGTCTCCGATGCGTGAAGTGGTGGGTATCTTCACCCATAAAGAACTGCTGGAAGCACTGGGGGTCAATGCATCTGCCTATCCTGTAGACGAACAGAATGTGCCCGACGACGATGCACTGCGTGAAATCATAATTGACGTGGCCAATCAATCTCGTCAAACGCAAAAGCAAATCAGCAAACGGGTGGAATTCGTGGCGTTGCAGGGGGTATTAAACCAAGATTTGGAAGCTGCGATCCCCGTTCTTCGCACCGGGACCATTCTGGGCTTCAAACGCGATCGAATCTATGTGGCTGTTGATGAGCTAGCGATTGATTTAAAAGTCACAACCGATGATCTGCAAAAACAGTACAACGCCGTATACGAACTATCAGAGTTGGCGGCGACACCAGCAACAACTGATAAACAGAATTTACCGGTTTGGCGACTTGGCGACAACGTCTGTGTTAGCGCAGTTGGGTTTGATACCGAAAAAAAACGCTTCCAGCTCGCCCTGCACAGCCAAGCGAATGCGACAGCTGAATAGAACGGTTTTTTCAACACTTTGACCATGGCTTGCGGGATAATACGCAAACGATGCTTTCCGATAAATTCATCTGGCTGCGCCACCAAATCAATAAACGACTAATAGGCAGCATATTGCCGCTTAGTTGGTTTGGGCCGACTCCGCCGCCAGCGAATAAACTAACCAGCGCAACAGCACCCATTCATCTTCAGATAGTGAGTCATTGCTGGCAATACGCGCACATGCTTAACTTTCAGATCAGCTCGATCATTAATCATCCGCCCGAGCACTTTTCGCTCACCTACACGCTTTTCCATAGCGCAGAAGATGTGGCACTTAAAAAACTCATTCAACGAATCGACACGCTGGACGTACCGAATGTTGAGTGGCAATGGATAGAACTGCCCAAGAATGAATTATTCAGACGCGCAATTGGCAGAAATAGCGCAGCACTGCGAACCAAAGCCGATTGGATTTGGTTCAGCGACTGCGATCTGATTTTTCACAAACATTGCCTGGAGTCGCTGGCGAGCGCATTGGTTGGTAAACAACAATCGCTGGTTTTTCCGCAGCGCGAATACATCACCGACTTACTTGAACCTGACCACCCGATGTTAAACCAGAATACCGACTCCGTGGTTGATATAGAACCATCCCTGTTCAGCGAAAATGCGATACACAAAGCCAAGGGTGCGTTTCAAATTGTGCACGGCGATGTCGCCAGGCATTGTGGTTATTGTCGCGATATAAAAATGTACCAGATGCCCATGCAGCACTGGAGCAAAACCTACGAAGATTCCATTTTCCGCCAACTCATCGCGAGCGAAGGTGAGCCTGTTGATATAGCAGGTTTGTACAGAATCCGACACAGCGAAAAAGGTCGGTACATTAAAGGCAAGCAAATTTCAAAATTGCGTCGTGGTATTCGTGTAGCCACAGACGATTCAGGAAACCATCCATGAAAACGGTTCTTATCATGATCGGTACGCGACCAGAGTGCATTAAGTTGGCACCACTGGTGATGGCCTTACGCGCCCGACCGAATGACTTCGACGTGCGTGTTTGCTTAACATCACAGCACCGCGAAATGCTCAAACAAGCGCTTGACTGGTTTCCGATTAATGTCGATCACGATTTGGATCTCATGACCGATGGGCAGCACCAGGTGCAGTTGCAAGCACGCATACTCGAACACGTTAAGCCGGTTATCGATCAGGTAAAACCTGATTTAATGATTGTTCAAGGCGACACCAGCACCGCCATGGCCAGTGCCATGGCAGGCTGCTTTCATCACGTTACCGTTGTACACCTGGAAGCCGGATTGCGTACGTTCAACCGCTATGCACCATGGCCTGAAGAAATTAACCGGCTGCTTATTAGTCAATTGGCAGAAGTGCATCTGGCGCCAACGCAGAAAAATGCCGATCAGCTGAATCTTGAGAAAGTGGCGGGTAAGGTTGAAGTTGTTGGTAACACGGTTATCGATGCATTGCTGCAAGTGCGTGACAAAGTGAACAACGATGAAACGATTCGACGCAACATTGAGCAAGCATTAGCGAATGATGGCTTCGATGATTTTAATAAACCCTATATCCTCGTCACCGGACACCGACGCGAAAGTTTTGGTGATGGCATGTTGGCCATTTGCGATGCCTTAAAGCAATTATCTGAACAGCATCCGAACATTAATATTGTTTACGCGGTGCACTTAAACCCACAAGTTAAAGATGTGGTTAACCAGCAGCTAAGCGCACAAAATAATATCTACCTGTTACCCCCACAAGAATATGGCGCGTTTATTTATCTGATGGATCGATGTCATTTTATTTTAAGCGACAGTGGCGGCATCCAGGAAGAAGCACCGTCGCTGAACAAACCCGTTTTGGTCATGCGCGAAACCACTGAGCGCATGGAGGCAGTGGAATCCGGTGCCGTTAAATTGGTTGGTACGCATGCTCAAACCATTGTAAGCACTTGCAACGAATTACTAAGCGACGAATCCGCCTATGCTCGGATGGCCAGCGCACCCAACCCGTTCGGTGATGGCACATCATCTAACGCCATTGCCAACTTGCTGCACTCACTGGATTCATGAAAGCCAAACGCACCCTAATACAAAGCATCAGTTGGTGGTGGAACACCAGAATTAAAAGCTGGTGGACCGTTAAATTACCTGCGGCGCGGGAAGCTAACGCGGCCAAAGATCATATTACGTTTGCAAAGCTTGCATCCGAGCTCCCTGCACCATCAGACCAAAGCGTCACAGCCATATTAACGGTGTACAAACGCGGAAAGTATTTAAGAGCGCAAATTGAAGCCCTGCGCAACCAGTCAGTACCGCCTGCTGAAATATGGGTATGGACGAATCAGTCTGATGATGACATACAAGACTATTCAGCAATAGCAGACAGAGTGGTTGTATCGAATTCCAATTGGAAATTCTGGGGACGTTTTGCACTGGCTAATATGGTCAGAACGCAATACGTAGCGCTGTTTGACGACGACATCCTGCCCCAACCGAATTGGATTCAGAACTGCTTGAATACGATCAAAAACGGCACTCAAGGCATACTCGGCGGCTCGGGTGTCATTTTACCTCTGGAAGGCGGCTACTCATCAAAGCATAAAGTGGGCTGGAATGGGCATCATTATAGTGAGCCAACACAAGTCGACTTGGTTGGACATGCCTGGTTTTTTAACAAGCAGTACCTGAAGTATATATGGGAAGAAGCACCGCATTCCTGGGAAAATGGCGAGGACATTCATTTTAGTGCTATGGCGTTAAAGCATGGCAATATCGGCACCTTTGTGCCACCGCATCCCGAAAAGGATCATTCTCAATGGAGCTGCCGACCAGACTTTGGTAAATCGGTTGGCAGGGAAAGTACCGCCACCTTTAAAACTGAAGGTCATCATTCGGTGCGCGATGATATAGTAAACGCCTGTAGAGCGGGTGGTTGGCGCATTCAAGCGCAGACAGATTTGTAGGCAGATTCGTAGAAAGGTTTGCAAACGGTCCTGCAAGTGGATGCGCGAAAAAAGTTTGATGTAAAAAGATCGATAAATAGCTTGGATAACAACGGGAGCGAAACATGGCAAACGGTAGCTGCTTGTGCAACAAAGTGAAATTCACCATCAGCGGTAAAGCCAGTGACATGTCGCATTGCCACTGCTCAATGTGCCGCAAAATTCACGGTGCAATGTTTGCCACCTACTTCAACACAGAACACGTGGACTACACAGCAGGACAGGAATCCATCGTTGAATACGAATCGTCTAAAGGTTTTGTTCGATCATTCTGTTCTGACTGTGGTTCCCCACTGCCAGAGAAGTCTCAGGATAGCGACGGATACTATGTGCCGGCTGGGCTCATGGATGACGACCCCGGTGTGCGTCCCGACAAGCATATATTTACTGAATCAAAAGCAGATTACTATCAAATAACGGACAAGCTACCGCAACACGAGCACTACGGCGATGGCGACATGTCTCGCGTTATTGACGTGGCTGACCCTGCAAGTAAATCCGGTTGCGTTACCGGTGGTTGCCAATGCGGTGCCGTGCAGTTTGAATATACCGGCGATGCCAAGTTTGTGATGAATTGTCACTGCAGCCGCTGTCGCAAAGTAAAAGGCGCTGCACATGCTACAAACGCATTTGTTGCCTGTGAAAATCTGAGCTGGACCAGCGGTAAAGACAACGTTGCAGAGTATGCGGTACCCGAAGCCAAGTTTTTCGGAAACGCTTTTTGTAAAACCTGCGGTTCATCAGTACCCCGCGCCAGAGCCGATGGCTCGATTTATAACGTGCCGGTGGGAAGTCTGAATCAATCACCGGGAGTGGACGCCAAAGGGCATATTTTTGTGGGCTCTAAAGCCGACTGGTTTGAAGTAACGGATGACTTGCCCCAATGGGATGAAATGCCAACTTGAGCCAGGCAGGTTAGTGTATTCAATGAGTCATTGACATTAAGCCAACCAGATACATCCACTGAATCTGGTTGGCTACCATCATTAGCGCTCTTATAACTTCAGTGCTCTTATAACTTTAGTACCCATATAAATAACGCAACAACTAAGAACGCAACACAGCACCATACTCTTCGCGCAACTGACTCTTCAGCACTTTGCCCGTTCCACCTAATGGCAAACTCTCAACAAACACCACCTTATCTGGCACTTGCCAAGCAGCGACTTTGTCGGCGTAAAATGCTAATAAATCAGCTTCGGTTGGTGAAGCCCCTTCCGCTGGCACAACAATCAGAACCGGTCGCTCATCCCACTTCTCGTGAGCCGCAGCAATACAAGCAGCGCTAGCAATATCAGGGTGGGCAATAGCAATATTTTCAAGCTCGACCGTAGAAATCCACTCACCACCTGATTTAATAATGTCTTTCGCTCTGTCACGAATCACCATGTAGCCATCAGCATCGATAGTGGCCACATCGCCTGTGTCGAACCAGCCATCATCGGTGAGTGCGGTGGAGTCGTTCAAAAAATAAGTATCGATTATCCAATAGCCCCGCACCTGCAAAGCACCTTGAGTGACACCATCGTTGGCTAGCACATTGCCGTCTAAATCAACCAATCGTAGTTCAACACCAAACGGCGCACGGCCCTGCCCTAAACGAATAGCAGCTTGATCTTCAGCTCCGAGCGTTGCGTGTTTTTGCAGCAGGCAATTCATTGTGCCCAACGGACTCATTTCAGTCATGCCCCACGCATGCACCAAATCGACATTGTATTCATCCCGAAACTCGGCAAACATTGACGGTGGTAGCGCAGAGCCACCCACAACAGTACGCTTTAAACTAGCTACTTTACTGCCCGATTCTTTTAGCGCATGCAACAAGCCTTGCCAGATGGTTGGTACACCCAGCGCCATGGTGACTTGTTCATTATCGATCAGCTTGACCAAACTTGCGCCATCGAGCCCAGGCCCGGGAAAGACTAACTTACAGCCGACCATAGCCGCAATGTACGGCACACCCCAGGCGTTAACATGAAACATGGGCACAACCGGTAATACAGAGTCGGTGGCTGATAACGCAATACCATCGGGTTGATTGCCACCCAATGAATGCAACACGGTGGTTCGATGGGTATACAGCACCCCTTTCGGGTGACCGGTGGTGCCTGAGGTGTAGCACAAGCTCGACGGCAAATTCTCATCGATGTCTGGCCATTGATAGTTGTCACTGGCGCTGTCGAGTAATTCATCGTAGAACAACAGACCTTCGATAGCCGCAGCCGCTTCTTTATCAGCGGCCCCCATCAGCACGATGTGTTTGACCTCCGTTAGTTTATCGCGTATTTGAGCGACCAGCGGCACGAACGTGATGTCGATAAATAAAGCTTTATCCTGAGCATGGTTAATGATGTAAACAAGTTGCTCAGGAAATAAACGAGGGTTAATGGTATGGCAAACAAAGCCTGCGCATGAAACGCCAAAATAGAGCTCTAAATGCCTGCGATTATTCCAGGCAATAGTGGCAACTCGATCGCTTTGCGACAAACCCAGCGCCGTGAGTGCAGAACTTAATTTGCGTGCGTTTTCGCGGGTTGCTGACCAGTTCGAACGGCTGATGGTTTTATCGGTTTCTACGGAAATTATTTCAGTTGCGCCGTGGTATCGATTCGCGTGCTCGAGTAACGCAGTAATCGTTAGCGACTGTTGGATCATCGAGTTATTCATTGGGCTTCCCTTATATATACAGCCATGATTTATACAGCCATGATTCAGACAAACATGATTTAATCAAATATGATTCAAACAAATATGATCGTTATAAACATGATCGATCAGGCATTAGCACGCCCACCATTTGCATTAGTATCAGATTTAGCACCCTGAAGATAGCGCCTTTAAACTTTGCATGGCAGCTTCAGCTTTGTCTACAGGAACAAACAGGTGATCGTGATAGAAGCCCGATACTGGATTAACACCCATATCAAGTTTAGCCAACTGATGGGTTATACGAGCAAGAAAGCCAACGGCATCCAATGAGGAGTGTATATTCAAGGTAATCATTCTGCACGCAAACTCATACGGCAAGCCAGCGCGCTCAGCTTCGCCCTTTTCTAGAATAAGCGTGACTCCCTCAACTTCCCTGAATACCATTTGCGGAGCGAGTTCAACAAAATCGAAATCTGTGCTGACCGTTGCAAAAACGAAGGTCGCGCTATGCAATGTGGGTTGCATAGCACTAATAAGCGCATCGAGTTGTTTTTCACCCTGCGATGTGGAAGAAGATGTCACGGTTTTGCAAATTCAACCGTACTGTTGACTTTGTCTTTCAACACGTAAATAAGCACTAAAACCGGGATGGTCAGCAGCGCTGTCATAGTGAAAAAACCCGGGTAACCCATAGACTCAGCCATGGAACCGGAATAGCCGCCTAGACTTTTTGGAAACAGCGTCATTAGTGAACTGAATATCGCGTATTGCACAGCAGTGAAAGAGACATTGGTTAAGCTTGACAGGAAAGCTATAAAGGCAGCACTGGCAAGACCTGCCGATAAGTTATCTGCACCAATAACAACGATAAGCATAAAAATACTGGGTTCCGATTGCGCCAATAAAATAAACAATAAATTGGTAATCGCCGATAGCACAGCACCCAGGAACAGGATTCGCATCACGCCAAAGCGCACCGATAGAAACCCGCCCAGTAACCCACCAGCAATGGTCACGATTAAACCGAAAAACTTTGAGACACTGGCTATCTGGCTTTTGGTGTAACCCAGTTCCTGATAAAACACATTGGCGATAACCCCCATGACAATGTCCGATACGCGATACAAACCGACCAAGGCCAATAACAACAACGCCAGACCCATTCCATAGCGAGCGAAAAAGTCACGAACCGGTTCTACGTACGACTCCGTGATCATTTGTTGATTACCGACTCCGGCTTTAACCAAACCCATAGCAACCAACCAGGCCACGCCAACCGCAACGGCCAGCCGAATAGTCGCTACAATAAGTCCTGCTAATTGGCTGTTGTTCAGCGACTCTTTTAATGCACTCTTGGCACTGCTAACAAGGTCTGAGCTGAGTACAAATACGGCAATAAACGCTATAACCGCCACAACAAAAATGGCCAGAAACCGAAGGTAGTCTGAGGCCACATACGAATTTGAATCGGCCCGATGATTCTGCGGCTCGTTAATCACAAATGTGGTGGCGACACCAATGAGCATAACAGCGGCCATGATGGCGTAGGTCGTCATCCATGCAGAATAGCTATACGCTTCTTTGGTTGAGCCAAAGTATGTAGCCAAGTACAACGCACCCGCACCGGCAACAATCATTCCAATACGGTAGCCTGCAATATAGGTAGAAGAGATCATGGCCTGCTCATCGGCAGGCGCGCTTTCAATGCGATAAGCATCGATAACGATGTCTTGGGTGGCAGATGAAAAGCCCAGCGCAACAGCGGCAAAAGCCATAACAGTTAAGCTCGAACCGCCCGATGCGGGGTCGGTCAGTGCCATCCATAAAATCGATGCAATAACCGCAAGTTGTGATAACAATAACCAGGCTCGCCGTCGGCCTAACCAGTTCGTCAGTACTGGCAAAGGTAATTTATCGATCAACGGTGCCCAGACAAACTTAAACGAATAGCCCAGCGCTGCCCACGAAAAATAGGTTACCACTGATTTTTTTAAACCCGCCTCACCCAACCACAAACTCAGCGAAGAGAAAATGAGCAGTATGGGAATGCCTGCAGAGAAACCCAGAAACAACATAACGATGGCACTGCGGGTGAACAGCACATTGACACTGTAGGCGATGGCAGCGATGCAGGCTGTGCGAAAAAGCCATAGCGGTGTTCCGGCAAGAAAATCACGCAGTGGATTGAACGCAGAAAAAAACAACAATACAAATCCGCCGATCATGATGCCACCGGCAACTTTGTTTCGCTGGTCGCTCCAGTCGATCTCGTTAGCCATCGTCAACCTCACACGTAATGCGTTTGTTGGCGCCAACTATAGCGTATTTGCTTAGTCTTCTGCTAATGCAAATCGTTCGGCCAGCATGATTCCACCAATCACCAACACCATACCGATGGCATGAAATAATTGAAATTTCTCGCCGATAATCAGCACCGCCAATGCTGAACCAAACAACGGCACAAGATTGATAAATAATCCGGCGCGATTTCCACCGATGAGCTCGACACTGCGGGCAAAGCTAAGCTGACTGACAATGGATGGAATAAGCACGATAAACAACAGGATCAACCAATTCGAGGGCGCAGGCAACGCAAAGCCGGTTTGTCTGGCTTCAAACAACGCGAACGGTATGGCTGTTAAGAACGCAACAAACGCAACCAGGCTCATAAAGCTTAACCAGTTTACCTTTGGCCGCCAGCGCAACAAAAACGTGTAAACCGCGTAGAACAAACATCCAAGCAGCATAATCGCATCGCCACGATTCAAACCGCTTTTCAATACCGTGAGTAGTTCACCATTGCTGGTGGTGACGAGAACCCCAAGAACAGAAATAAGCACACCGGTAATTTGCAGCGGCGTAACGCGTTGGTGCAGTATCAGAAAGTTTGCCAGTATAATGAATATCGGCATCGAGGCTTGCTCAATGCTGACGTTAATGGCTGTTGTGTAGTTAAGCGCCAGAAACATAAGCAGGTTGAACAAAGACATGCTGGCACCGGCCACGGCAAAGTAATGCCAATGCGCAAGAATAACGGCCTTGTCTTTTACCAGAGCTTTCCACGCGAACGGCAGCAAGACTAGTACAACCAAAAACCAGCGTACACATGTTAGCGTAAACGGTTCCCAGCTATTCGCAGCAAGCTTTCCCGCAACAGCATTGCCACCCCAGCCTAACGTGGCCAGCAGCAACAACGCATACGCGTTACCGTACATGGTAACGGCGAGAATGATAGGCGGGTTTAGTTGGCAACAATATTGACCAGCTTACCCGGCACCACAATCACTTTGCGTACCGTGTTACCGGCTACATGCTTCTGAACATTCTCATCGGCTAGAGCCGCTGATTCGCAATCTTCTTTCGATGCACTGGCCGGGACTTCAATATTTGCACGGCGCTTACCGTTCACCTGCACTACCAGCGTTAAGCTATCACGCACCAGTGCTTCTTCATCAACTTCAGGCCACGCTTCATTAATTAATGCGGTCTGGTAGCCCAATTGCGCCCAAAGCTCATGCGTGATGTGTGGGGTGAACGGGCTGAGTAAACGCACCAATGCACTGTAGGCTTCATGCATAACCGCTTTACCCGCATCGGTACGATCTTCAAATTTGCCAACATCGTTGAACAGCTCCATCATAGACGCAATGGCGGTATTGAACGTGAAGCGACGTTCGATATCGTCGGTGACCTTGCCAATGGTTTCATGGGTTTTTCTACGCAGCGCTTTTTGCTCGGCAGATAATTCATCCTGCTCTATATCGATGAGCGCAAAGCTACTATCGATAGCACTGATATCACGCCAGATTCTTTTCAGAAATCGATGCATGCCCTCAACGCCACCCTCTTTCCACTCTAATGACTGGTGCGGTGGTGTATCGCTCATGGAAAACAAACGCATGGTATCGGCGCCGTAACGCTCGATCATTTCCAGCGGGTCTACCCCGTTGTTCTTCGACTTGGACATTTTTTCAATACGACCCACCTCAACCGGTTTACCATCGGCTTTCAATATAGCCCCGCAAATACGGCCTTTGTCGTCGTAATCTAAATCGAGTTCTTTGGCATTGAAGTACACAGGCTTACCGGCTTCGTCTTTTCGAAAAAACGTTTCGGCGATAACCATGCCCTGAGTCAGCAGGCGTGTAAACGGTTCGTCACTTTTTACCAGACCCGCATCGCGCATGAGTTTGTGGAAGAAACGCGCATACAATAAATGCAGTACCGCATGTTCAACACCACCAATGTATTGATCCACTGGCAGCCAGTAATCTGCACGCTCATCGACCATGGCATCAGCACCCGGGCAACAGTAGCGCGCGTAGTACCAGCTTGATTCAAAAAACGTATCGAAGGTATCGGTTTCACGCGTGCCAGGTTCGTTTGTGCCCGGTACGGTTGTGTTGATAAAGTTCGGATCATCTTTAATCGGCGAACGTACACCTTCAAACGCAATGTCTTCGGGTAACAACACCGGCAGATCTTCTTCGGGTACGGTATGCACGTTGCCGTCTTTGTCGTAAATAATGGGTATCGGGCAACCCCAATAGCGTTGACGCGACACACCCCAATCTCTTAGGCGATAGTTCACCTTCCGCTCACCACTTGCGTTCTCGACCAGAAAGTCGGCAGTGGCTTCAAAACAGGCTTTATAGTCCAGACCATCGAACTGACCTGAATTAATCGCAACCGTGTTTTCTTTATCGATAAACGCTTCTTCGCTGACATCCAGTTCGCTCTTGGAAGATTGAACCACTTGCTTGATGGGTAGCTGATATTTTTTCGCAAATTCCCAATCGCGTTGATCGTGGCCGGGCACCGACATCACCGCGCCTGTGCCGTAGGTCATCAACACAAAATTCGCAGCGTAAACCGGTATGGCCTCACCCGACACCGGGTTTATGGCGTTTAAACCCAATGGGATCCCGCGCTTCTCCAACTTTTCCAGTACCGCTTCAGACGTACCGGTTTTTAAACATTCTTCAATAAACTCAGCAACGTCCTGGTTCGATTGCGCAGCCTCTCTGGCTAACGGATGCTCAGCAGCCACCGCCATATAGGTCACACCGGCCACGGTATCGGGACGTGTGGTGTAAACACGAATAGCCTCGTCGCGATCTTCAACGGCAAAGTCGAACTCAACCCCTTCCGACTTTCCAATCCAGTTACGCTGCATGGTACGAACCGCATCAGGCCAACCTTCCAGCTTGTCGGTCTCTTCCAGCAATTCTTCAGCGTATTGCGTGATTTTCAAAAACCATTGAGGAATTTCGCGGCGTTCAACAAACGCGCCGGAGCGCCAGCCGCGGCCTTCGGCGTCGACCTGCTCATTGGCCAGAACCGTTTGCTCAACTGGATCCCAGTTGACCACAGCCATTTTCTTGTATGCCAGCCCCTTTTCCACCAGTTTGGTGAAAAACCACTGTTCCCAGCGATAGTAATCCGGTTTGCAGGTGGCCAGTTCACGAGACCAATCGTAGGCGATGCCCAGCTTTTGCAGCTGTTCGCGCATTTCCTCAATATTCTTGTAAGTCCATTCGGCGGGGGCGGTGTTGTTCTTGATCGCAGCGTTCTCTGCCGGCAGGCCGAATGCGTCCCACCCCATGGGCTGAAGCACGTTGAACCCCTGCATACGCTTGTAGCGTGAGACCACATCACCGATGGTGTAATTGCGCACGTGGCCCATATGCAAACTGCCGCTGGGGTACGGAAACATGCACATGCAATAGAATTTTTCACGCGATTCGTCTTCAGTCACCTGAAATGCGTTGTTAGCATCCCAAACGGACTGAACCTGAGATTCGATGGCTTTAAAGTTGTATTGGTCCTGCATGAGCTTGAACGGTGTGCCGCGGCGAATTAACGTTATGCAGATGATACCTTAAACAAGGTGTTTAATACCCGATAGCTTGCCTGACCGAGCGTACCACCAAGGTCGAGCGATACGCTGTTGCTGAAGGTGTCGCTCATATCCAGATCGATGCCAATGGCACCCAGCTGCACACTCGGGTCACGCTCAATAAAGCTTGCAACGCTGGCTAAGTGATCACCAAGAAAGCCCTCGCGGTTGGTGTTTTGCGTGGCGGCATCGAGCGGTGCACCGTCGGAGATAACCACCAGATAACGCCCTTCTTCCTCTCGTTTCTGCAACCGCTGATAAGCCCAGATAAGTGCTTCCCCATCGACACCTTCGCGAAAGTGCTGCGTGCTCAACAGGCAAGCCAGCGAACCACGAGAACGCCGCCAGGCATCATCGGCAGATTTATACACCACGTGCAACAACTCGCCCATACGACCCGGCTCATCGGGTTGACCGGCTTTTCGCCAGGCCTGCAACGCTTGGCCACCATTCCAGTCGGCGGTGGTGAAGCCAAGCACCTCGGTTTTGACACCAGCAAGATCGAGCGCTCGCGCATAGGTATCAAGCAGCACGGCCACGGCTTCGTAGCGTTGGCGCTTCATGGAACCCGAATTATCAATTAAAAACGAGACCACGGCGTTACTTTGCAATTGCAATCGATCACGCACAAACACCTGATGGTAATCAACATTACTAACCAGTTGCGCGAGTCGTCGGGCATCGATCAAGCCCTCTTCCTGACCAAACAACCAACCATCGGTTTCAGGCCTGGCAAATAACGCCTGCATTTCGCTGGCAAGACGTGTCACACTGACCGCTTGAGATTTAACCAACTGATCGAGCTGCGCCCGAAACTGGTAACGCTTTTCATTTCGCAACAACGATTTTGCATCAACTAGCTGATCAAACTCATCGGTGTACACATGGTAGTCGCCGAGCTTTTCAAGATTCGTTAGTTCCGATTCGCTCGAATGGCCGGCGCTGGCGCCAGCAGATTCAATTTCTGAATCGATGTCTTTGTCGTTCCAATCGGGTGGCAGAATAACGGAGTGTCGCTCTTTCAGCTTCACATCATCGTCGGCATCGTCTGATGCATCCTCTACCATTTGCCCCAGCTCGTTCGCAATAGTCGCCGCATGCTCAGCAAACGCTGCCTGATCTTCACGCACGGCTTTCAGCTGATATAACGATTTGCCAATAATAGGCCCGAGGTTTGCGCGGGTGGCCTCAATGAGCGCTTCGGCGGTTTCGTCTTCAAAGGTTCCGATGAGTCGGGCACGCACCATGTGAATAACGGTGTAGAGCAATATCCCAAGATTACTGTCGCAAAACCCATTGCCATGCGCAACATGGCACCAGCGCATAAATGCCGTTTCCAGATTTGCACGCACGCCGGCGCGCTCCAATGGCAACAACGATTCACAACGCGTTTGCTCAAGCACATCGAACACCAGCCGTGCAAAACCACTCGGAGGGCTGAGTTTTCTATGTAGCTCCATGTCACTGTGGCGCAATCGCAACGCAAGCGAATCCATCACGCCACGGCTTTGGCTCAGTTCGGCATCGGCGAAATCGATGGCCAGATACGGTGCGGCAAACGGTGCAGGCTTGCCATCGACTCGTAGCCGACTGGCTCTGTATTCAGCACCGATTACCGATGAGAGTGCACGCAAACTCGCCGCGCCATGACGCTCAAGCATGCGTACTTTTGCATTATCGGGGGTCTCGTTGGTGCTGGCGCTCACGATCTGATGTTATCCGATCAAACGTCGCTGGCTATCGACTCAGGCAATTCCTGCCCGATGCACCGTTGGTAAAACTCGGCAATGATCGAATGTTCGGCATCATCGCATTTGTTCAAATAAGACAAGCGAAAGGCTTTGGCGATATCGTCGAAAATATCAAGATTTTCAGCCCAGGTAATCACGGTGCGTGGTGACATAACGGTGGATATATCACCAGCACTGAACGCTTTACGTGTCATGTCAGCCATGGCCACCATGGAGGCAACCAGTTTTTCACCGTCGGCACGCTTAGCCATCGCCGGTACGCGCGCATGCACAATCGCTTGTTCGGCTTCCGGTGC
>CAKZUP010000060.1 GCA_937922945.1 uncultured Granulosicoccaceae bacterium | reverse complement strand
TTGGTTGTGGGTAAACGCTTGCAAGGCATCGACGTGCCAGAGGAGTTGGTATCGTTGGCAATCGATGAATTCCCGGCATTATTTGTGGCCGCTGCCAGTGCAGAAGGCACAACCGTTGTCACAGGCGCGGAAGAATTACGCGTAAAAGAAACCGATCGTATTCAGGTGATGACTGATGGTTTACGCGCGCTGGGTGTCGATATCACCGATACACCCGACGGTGCGCGCATTGTGGGTGGGCCAGTTCAAGGTGGCACGGTCGATAGTGTTGGCGATCATCGAACGGCTATGTCGTTTGCTATGGCCGGTTTGTTGGCCGACGGCCCTATCAAAATTCTCGATTGCGATAACGTTGCCACCTCATTTCCCAACTTTGTTTCATTGGCGGCTGGGGTTGGTCTGCGTGTCAGTGAATCACGTAAGGCATAATAAGGTAACCTGTTAGCTGCTAATGACTTACCAATGACGTCTTTATTGGCAGAGTCGGCTGAACCGTTCAATAGCCTAACCAGCGATCGCACAGTGTTCGCTACAAACGTTATCTGGACAGATATCTGGGTCCTTTATCCGGAAAGTCTCTGAAAAATTGAATGAGCGACCATGACATCCGTTGACGCAGACAAACAAGCCGAGCGCGGGGCAAAATCATCCACTGGGCACGAGCGCGATGATCTGCCGCCGGTCATTGCCATTGATGGGCCATCAGGTGCTGGAAAGGGTGCGGTTGCCCAGGTTTTGGCGAATCAGCTTAACTATCATCTGCTGGACAGTGGCGCTGTTTACCGGGCCGCTGCCATTATCTGTAAAAAAGCCGGCGCCGATATCAGCTCCGAGTCGTCGGTGCTGGCGGCGCTCGATGCGTTTCAAGCGACCTTTCACCCTCAAGGCACCGACGGTGTGGTGGTTATGATTGGTGAAGAAAATATCACCAATGAGCTTCGAACCCAGCAAACTGCAGAAATTGCATCACAAATAGCCGTAATGCAGCCGATTCGAGCCGCGTTATTGGACGAACAGCGAAGCTTTCGTCAGCCCCCTGGGCTCATTGCCGATGGCCGTGACATGGGGACGGTGGTTTTCCCCGATGCCCAGCTCAAAGTCTTTTTAACTGCATCCGTTGAGGAGCGGGCGAATCGTCGAGCTAAGCAGTTGAAAGAAAAGGGAATAGAGACTACAATGGCGGTGTTGATGGCGGAGATCGACGCTCGCGACAAGCGGGATTCGACCAGAGAACACGCACCGCTCAAAGCTGCACACGATGCCTTGTTTATCGATTCAAGTTCACTCTCGATAGAAGAGGTGGTTGATTTAATCGTCAACGCCGCGTCCAGCGAGTGAATCATCAACGGCTCTACAATTGCATTGCTTTTAAATTGCATAGTTAAACTTCAATTGCATTTTTTATAGTCAATCGCAAATAACGCGTTGATCAACGACTGATCAACTTAATAAATTACTCATCGCATTGCCAATGACGGCATCGCGTCATCCTTCACAGGTTTACTAAATTAATGTCTGAATCTTTTGCGGAGCTCTTTGAAGAGAGCATCTCCAACGCCCAAATGAAAACCGGTTCCATTCTAGTCGGAACTGTAGTTGATATCACTGGTGACTATGTCATCGTTAACGCTGGTTTAAAGTCTGAAGGCGCAGTGCCTATAGAAGAATTTGTTAACGAAAGTGGTGATCATGATGTAAAAATCGGTGACTCAGTAGAAGTTGCTCTCGATTCTGTAGAAGACGGTTTCGGTGAAACTAAACTGTCTCGTGAAAAAGCCCGACGCGCTCGATCGTGGACTGTTCTTGAAAAAGCACAGGAAAACGATGAAATTATCAAAGGCAACATCACTGGCAAAGTCAAAGGCGGCTTTACCGTTGAAGTATGCGATATACGCGCATTTTTACCTGGTTCACTGGTTGATGTTCGTCCTGTACGCGACACCAGCTATCTGGAAGGTAAAGAACTCGAATTCAAAGTAATCAAGCTTGATCAGCGTAGAAACAACGTTGTTGTTTCACGTCGTGCTGTTGTTGAAAGTGAATACAGCGCAGAGCGTGATGCATTGCTTGAGAACTTGCAGGAAGGTCAGGAAGTCATGGGTATCGTTAAGAACCTTACCGACTACGGTGCGTTCCTCGACCTTGGTGGCATAGACGGTTTGCTGCACATCACCGATATGGCTTGGAAGCGCGTTAAGCATCCATCCGAAGTGGTTGAAGTTGGCAGTGAAATGAAAGTTAAGGTGCTGAAGTTCGATCGTGATCGCAATCGCGTTTCGCTCGGTCTGAAGCAATTGGGTGAAGATCCTTGGGTCGATCTAACACGTCGTTATCCAGAAGGCTCGCGTTTGTTCGGTAAGGTGACCAACATTGCTGACTACGGGTGTTTTGTGGAAATTGAAGAAGGCGTTGAAGGATTGGTTCACGTCTCTGAAATGGATTGGACTAACCGTAACGTTAACCCGAACAAAGTAGTCGCTTTGGGTGACGAGGTTGAAGTCATGATTCTCGACATCGATCAGGAGCGCCGCCGCATTTCTCTGGGTATCAAGCAGTGTAAGCCAAACCCATGGGAAGACTTCTCTGAATCGTTCAACAAGGGCGACAAGGTTAAGGGCAACATCAAGTCCATCACCGATTTCGGCATTTTCATTGGCCTGGACGGTGGAATCGACGGACTTATTCATCTTTCCGACCTTTCCTGGAACGAGCCTGGTGAGACAGCCGTTCACAATTACAAGAAAGGTGACGAGATCGAGGCTGTTGTATTGGCTGTGGATCCGGAACGAGAGCGCATTTCTCTGGGCGTGAAGCAGATAGACCGTGACCCATTCGGCCAATTTGTTGCTGATAATCCAAAAGGTAGTATTGTTAAAGGGATTGTCCGAGAAGTCGATACAAAACATGCGGTTATCGATCTTGGCGAAGGGGTGGAAGGTGTACTCCGAGCCAGCGAGATCAGCCGTGAGCGGGTAGAAGACGTCCGTATGCACCTCAAAGAGGGGCAGGAAGTCGAAGCCAAGTTCACTGGAACCGACAGAAAATCGCGCATGCTGAGCCTGTCAATTAAGGCGAAGGACTACGAAGACGAAGCTGAAGCTGTGAGTGATTACAGTTCAGGCAACGAAGCGTCTGGTGGTGCTACCTTAGGTGACTTGTTAAAAGAGCAGCTGGGCGGATTGGATAAAGAGAGTAAAGACAACTAACGCTTTTTCTGACGCAACATGGCGCGGCCAAGGAATGGCCGCCCTGTTAGGTAAATAGGAATGACCGAAAGATCACGAGCAGATACAAGCCTGACTAAATCTGACTTAATAGAGTCCTTGTCACGCAATCAGAGACATCTGGAGCGCAAGGATGTTGAGTTGGCGGTAAAGGGTTTGCTCGAAAAAATGAGCCAGGAACTCGCCAGCGGCAATCGCATAGAAATTCGCGGGTTCGGTAGTTTCAGTCTGCATTTTCGCGCCGCGCGCATGGGGCGTAATCCGAAGTCTGGCGATGCAGTGCCACTGCGTGGCAAATATGTTCCGCATTTCAAGCCCGGTAAAGAACTACGCGAACGTGTAAACCTTCCCAACCAATCTGACAACAACGCGCAAGCAAATCAAGGCGAGAGCCCCGCGCCTGATAATAATGTCGACATCTAGTGTTGTCTGTGTTTTAGTGAGCTGACGCAGCTTTTTTTCGAAGTAACCGACGCGTCGCGACACACTCTCAAGCATAAAAAAAATCCTGGTAGCACAGATTCCCCGCAGTTGCATGCAGTACACTGAGCGCTATGCGCTTGATTACAGATTCTCTGGCCAACATTGTTTTCCTACGCGGCTGCCTGGCCCTCTTATGCTGAACCTGCTTTGGTTATTACTGCCCGTCGCCGCTGCTGCTGGCTGGTTCGCTGCGCGTCGCTCGGCAGCGTCCCGACCAGATGATTTCTGGAGCCACTCGTCAAATTTCCACGAAGGGCTGAATGAGCTGTTAAACGAATCAACGGCACTGCCGGGTGAACTGTTCGATAATCTGAATGACACCGATCGTGACACGGCCGATACCCATTTGGCGCTGGGGAATTTTTACCGACGGCGCGGTGATGTCAATCGTGCCATACGGTTGCACGAGAGTTTGCTTGAAAAGAGCGAGCTTGGTCCTCAGGTACACTCGGCGGCTTTGTTGGAGCTTGCCAACGACTACGATTCAGCAGGACTACTCGATCGTTCTGAAGAAACGTTAAACCGCCTTATCGAAACCGGTGAGCGTCTCCCCGATGCTTATGGAGCACTACTGCAACTGCTGGAGCGCGAACGCGATTGGACGCGGGCAATTGAGGTTGCCAGCGAAAAAGAGCGCGTCACGGACGAAAACCTTAGCGCTTTAGTTGCGCATTACTATTGTGAGTTGGCGCAATCTGCTGCTGCGGAAGGTTATGCCGATGAAGCCAAAGAGCTGGCTGGCAAAGCCCTGAAACGTTTCTCTCAAAGTGCAAGAGCACACATGCTATTGGCTGAAATTGCCAGCGCCGGAGGCGATTATCAGCTTGCTGTTAACCACTATGATCAAGTTGAATTGCTGCGACCTGCACTCATGCCGGATATTATCAATGCACGATTCAAAGCGTTGAGGTCCATTGGCGATGAGCAAGCCCTGCGCGCGTTCATCGATCACATAGACGGTCGACGTAACGCCTATTCAGTGGTACGAACCACTCGAACTGTCATTGAAGAATTGGATGGAGCCGCCGCTGCAGACCGTTTTTTCAAGAAGCAGATTTTGCAACGGCCATCGTTGAAAGGCTTGAGAGATTGGGCGCAGGATCAAATCAGTATCAGTAAGCCCGGTGAAAAAGAGAAGGTACAAATTATCCATACCATGCTCGACAAAGTGGTGGAGGACAAGCCCGGGTATCAATGCGGACGCTGCGGATATCTGGGTAACACACTGCATTGGCGCTGCCCAAGCTGCAGTAATTGGGATACGGTACAACCGATTATTGGTGTTGAAGGCGAGTAGCCGGGCTTTGCGTTGACAAAGATTGATAAAAAACGAATGTTAACAAAAGATTGGCAATAAACAGAAATAGCAGACAATGATTATCACAGCACTGGATTACCCGAACGCAAAAACTGCGCTGGAGTTTGTCGATAAAGTAGACCCGACGCTGACGCGTTTGAAAGTCGGTAAAGAATTGTTCACGTGTGCAGGACCAGGACTTGTAGAACAACTTCAGACGAAAGGCTTTGATGTATTTCTGGATTTAAAATTTCACGATATCCCTAACACGGTCGCCGGTGCTCTAAGGGTCGCAGCGTCCATGGGGGTGTGGATGGTGAATGTGCATGCCAGTGGAGGCCCTCGTATGTTGGAGGCTGCGCGTGCAGCTGTACCATTGGCCGGTGAGAATGGCGGAACGCGACTTATTGCCGTAACCGTGCTAACCAGCATGGACGACACTGAGTTGAAACGCATTGGTGTCGAACACAATGCACAAGAGCAAGTCAACGCGTTGGCATCGTTAACGGTAGAACAAGGGCTCGATGGTGTGGTGTGTTCCCCTATGGAGGTGGTGCAAATTCGCAGTCTTGCACCAGCAAACTTTCTCACCGTTACACCGGGTATAAGACCAGCCAGCGCCAATGTGAATAACGACGATCAGCGGCGAGTAATGACGCCAGCGGATGCGGTAAAAGCGGGTAGCAATTATTTGGTTATTGGTCGGGCAATTACTCAATCGAGCAATCCGATCGATGCTCTACAAAACATCATTGAACAAATTTCATCATGACCGAAGATACCAAAGTCTATATTTCTGCTCAGCAGCTCATGGAAGACTCACTGGAAGTTGGCAGGCAAGTGCTGGAAAGTGGTTTCCGGCCCAACTTTATTGTCGGTGTTTGGCGAGGAGGAACGCCGGTAGGAATCGCCGTGCAGGAATTGCTGGATTTTTATGGCGTTGAAACCGATCATATATCCATTCGCACGTCTTCTTATAGTGGCATGCGTAATCGCGATGAAAAGAACGCTGTTCGTGTGCATGGCATGAGTTATTTAACGCGCCAGATGAATTACGACGATTCCTTATTGATCGTCGACGATGTGTTCGATACCGGTTTAAGCGTTAAGGCCATCATCGATTATTTAAAATCGCGATCGCGGCGTAATATGCCCGAGGATGTGCGAGTGGCTACCGCATACTTCAAACCCGAGCGTAATCGCACCAACTTTAAGCCCGACTATTGCGCACACACAACCGATGATTGGTTGGTATTTCCGCATGAGATGGAAGGCCTGACACGGGCAGAGATTGCAAAACAAAAACCGCATCTGTTGTCGATAATAGAATCATTGGATGCATCCATGCAGCCCACGAAAATGAAATAATGGTGACATTACCTCTGAACGTTTAACTTCCGTTTTATTTTGCGTCATGAGTCCCAACGCCGCATCACAAAACAAAAAGTGTGAGCAACCGCGGCATATCTGCAATGCGTAGGCCATATGGCAGATATATTGCACGCCGCTGTTATAAGATCGGTTTAGTTCGCCGGTTTGGCATTAACGAAATTCGGCCTCAGACTGGCGATAACAATCAGTGTGAGTGGCGATGTTTTTTTAGGTTAATGCCATGCGCTCAGAGTTATGGAAATTAAACCAATGACCGATTCTATAGATCACTGGGAATTGCGTGAAAAAATCATAGAGCTTTGTTTATGGATGAATTCTTCTGGTCTTAATCAGGGAACGTCTGGAAACATCAGTGCACGCTATAAAAAATCCATGCTGATCACACCGAGCGGCATTCCGTACGAACAGTTGAAACCAACTGATATTTGCAAGATGTCGTTGAAACACAACCGGCTGGAATGGAGTGGGCCGCATAAACCGTCTTCTGAATGGCATTTTCATCGTGCGATTTTGCAAAGCAACGCAGAGTATGGCGCAGTAGTTCACACTCATTCCACATACGCAACCGCACTGTCTATGGCAGGAACACGCATCCCAGCTTGTCACTATATGATAGCGGCGTTTGGTGGGCATACGGTCCGCTGTTCAAAATACGCAACCTTCGGTACTCCGGAATTGTCAAAAAACATTCTTAAAGCCATGCGAAATCGGAGTGCGTGTCTTATGAGCAACCATGGCATGGTTGTGGCCGGTTCTGATCTTGATAAGGCTATGTGGGGAGCGGTTGAACTCGAAACCCTATCAAAGCAGTATTATCTGGCCAGTTCGTTGAATAGCATTGATATATTGTCCAAAGACGAAATAAGGCGTGTTGTTGCGAAATTCCAGAACTACGGACCAAAAAGTAAAGCACAAACCACGAACATTGTCGGCGCACAGCAAGTTGACTCTGTTCAAAATAATGCGCAATCGGCCAGCACTTCGCAACCCAGCGCAACTAAAAAATCGCCTAATATCAAGCTGCCTGTTTCCAAGCGTTGAAGGCTGGTTAGCTGTCTTCTGCTACCACCGGAATAAGATCGATTTCAACGCGACGGTTCTGTGCACGATTGGCTGCGCTATCGTTAGGCGCACGCGGTGCGCTTTCACCTAGCCCTTCAGTGCTTAAGCGTATTTCCTGAATGCCTCCATTGCGCAAATAGCTTGCAACTGCTGCAGAGCGGCGCTCAGATAAAACCTGGTTATAACTCTCTTCACCTGTGCTATCGGTATGACCCAATACCTTCACCTCGGTTTGGTCGTATTTTGCAAGAACCTCACTGAGCTTATCGAGTGATGGGTAGAAGGGCGGTTTAAGATCCGCTTTATTGACATCGAACGATGCTTCGCTACTTAAATTAACCCGCAGGATATCGTTTTCCAGTCTTGATATTTCTATCATGTTGTTCGCAAGCTCATCCGCCAGCGCTGTTTCGAGTTCTTTTTGTTGACGATCTTGATACTGGCCGACTTTGTAACCAGCAATACCACCCAACGCGGCACCGATGATTTTGCCGTTTTTGTTGTCCGACTGATTGCCTATAGCAGCACCGGCAAGTGCGCCGAGCACGGCACCGGTTTTTGCACGGCGATTGGGATCGTCTGCTGCGCAGCTTGCAAATAGGATAGTGGCCGCAACCAAGGCGGTGGCTGATTTAATGTTCATTAGCTGATCTCCTGATCGATGAATACGTTAGACAGTAAACGATTCCTTAGTACCCCCAACATTACCAGTTTCTCATATCTAGCAGGGGGCTCTGACGCCGCTCAGAGCAGGGGCGAGTGCCATAAGCTCAGACCAGTTCCCATAAACTTGTTGCACAGCGCCCAGTCTGACGGCGCAAAGCGGGCTTATCCACTGGCTGCCAAAACTCCCCGATGCAGTCACATCAACCCAGCGAGTTTCATTTTTATCGGTTCGATGGAAAACGTATCCGTTGGGCGTGAGTACTATTTCTGCTCTGAGAGGATCGTTAGATGCGTCGTTGTTTGCTGCTGAGTTGGTTTGGGTTGCAGAATCACAAGGATTGGCAATGGCGTCGAACGCCGGTGCTATTGCGTTTAATTGTGACCAGTTCCCGCGAACCACAACACTACCCAGTTGCTCAGCGCACGCTTGGGTTATCCACCGATTGCCAACACCTGAAGCGCCGTTGGATTGTACCCATCGGTATTCGTTTTTATCGGTTCGGGAAAACACAATGCCTTGCGCTAGTTGTTGGTTTGTTATGGAGTCTGGCGATGCTGTGTTGGTTGATTGTGTTGCCGTGCCGGGTGAACCTGTGTCAATCGTGTTGGTTGTATTAACGCAATCAGCGCCAGTGGCGTTAGTGCTTAACCAGACATTGTCGATAAACACGGAGCCTGATGACTTCAATACAAATTCCAGTTGTACAAACCGCGTTTGAGCTAACGTAACAAGTGAATTCTTATATTGGTTCCAGTTAGACGAATTGCTGTGTAACGGAACCGAATTCAACCACGTGTAGTCAAGTACGGCCCTATTTGAATCAAGCTGCACTGCTTGTACTTGAACTGTATCGGCGTTGCCTCTGGCATGAAAGCCTAATGTCAGCTGGCTGCTGGGTGCAACGGCAAAACTATCGCTGCGTAATTTGGCGCTCGTGCCAGTAACGAATGCATACATTGAGATGCCGGCTGCACTCCGATTGTTATACCCGGGTTGGTTAATCGTGTAGTTTGCTTGTGAGCCACCCCAGGAACTTCCAGTCCATCCGCTTATAGCCCCATTAACTGCATCATTGAATAGTGCGTTGGGCACAGCGTAGCAACCAGCAGATTGATTGGCCTGTTGTTGAGCGTTAGCGGGTTGAAAATGTAACAGGCTGCCTGCAACGACCAGCAAGGCAAATAGATTTTTGTAGGACATTCTGGTTCACCGTTTTAGCGACTTACAGAGCATCCTTGTGATGGCGCAGAAAATTAACAGCACATCACCCTGCGGGAACAGGGCTGAATCGTTTAAAATTGGTGCCGGGAGCGAGACTTGAACTCGCACTCTGTTTCCAGAACCGGATTTTGAATCCGGCGTGTCTACCAATTTCACCACCCCGGCAGCAGGCGATAGTTTAGGCAACTTCTGCTTCCACGTAAAGAACCTCAATGCAACTTAGTGATTTTCATTTTGAATTGCCCCCGGAATTGATTGCGCAGGAACCCTTGGCCGAACGCAGTTCAAGCCGTTTATTAGTGCAAACTGCCACTGAATTGGCGCATCAACACGTATCTGATCTGCCTGAGCTGCTTAGAGACGGGGATCATCTGGTCTTCAATGACACAAAGGTTATTCCAGCGCGGCTTTTCGGTGTTAAGCCAACCGGTGGCAAGTTGGAGCTGCTGATTGAGCGGGTGATTGGCGAGAATCAGGTGCTCACTAAAATCAGGGCCAGCAAGGCATTGAAAGCCGGTGGTGAATTTAGCGTAGGCGGCGTCAACGCTGTGGTTATAGATCGAGCAGAAGACCTCTTTCGCGTGGAATTCGAGCTCGCCGGCGACACAACGATAGATTCCCTGTTGGATGCACACGGTCAACTGCCGTTGCCGCCTTACATCGATAGAAAACCAGACGAGACAGATGCCGCTCGCTACCAAACCGTTTACGCCGATAAGCCGGGCGCTGTGGCTGCACCTACAGCTGGTCTGCATTTCGATGAACCGCTGTTTAAAGCATTAGCGAAGGCGAACATTACACACAGTTTCGTTACGTTGCATGTGGGTGCCGGTACATTTATGCCCGTGCGTGTGGATGATATCAACGAGCACAAGATGCACCCGGAGCGCGTGGAAGTCTCTGAAGAATGTGTTCAGGCCATTCGTAAGGCCAAATCTGCTGGCGGTAGGGTCATCGCTGTGGGTACCACCAGTGTGCGATCTTTAGAGGCGGCAGCATCCGGCGGTGAGTTGCAGGCATACAATGATGAAACGCGTTTGTTTATTACGCCTGGTGCGCGGTTTAACATTATCGATGGCATGATCACGAATTTTCATTTGCCTGAGTCAACCTTGTTAATGCTGGTGAGTGCGTTTGGAGGCTATGAAAACACCATGGCAGCCTACAGGGCAGCGGTGGCCGAGCGTTATCGGTTTTTCAGCTACGGCGATGCCATGCTGATCTGGCCTGATTCAACCCACGCGTCCGTTTAACGCTCACAGCATGCGCTCGGCTGTTAATAAAAGACCTGACAGGTAAAGACAAAAAAGAATGACCATGCAATTTGAACAGCTCGGTACAGACGGCACCGCTCGACTGGGTCGATTAACCTTCGCGCGCGGTGTGGTTGATACCCCAGCGTTCATGCCGGTTGGTACGTATGCAACGGTTAAATCGGTAACCCCTGAGGAAGTTTGTGCTGTCGGTGCGCAGATTATTTTAGGCAACACCTTTCATCTGTGGCTTCGCCCCGGTACCGATATTATTTCCAAACACGGCGACCTGCACGACTTCATGCAATGGCCGGGGCCAATACTCACCGACTCGGGTGGATTTCAGGTGTTCAGTCTGGCGAAGCTTCGAAAAATTGACGAGCAGGGCGTGAAATTTCGTTCCCCCATCGATGGCTCGCCGGTTTTTTTAAGTCCTGAAGTGTCGATGGATATCCAGCACAAGCTGGGCTCAGACATTGTTATGGCTTTCGATGAGTGCACGCCATACCCGGCTACGGAACAGCAGGCTGCAGATTCCATGCGACTCTCCATGCGCTGGGCACAACGCTGCATGGATGAACATCAGAAATTGCATAATCCCAATGCGCTGTTCGGTATTGTGCAGGGCAGTATGTATTCAGAACTTCGGGAAGAATCCTGTAAAGCGCTGGTCGATATTGGCTTTCCGGGGTACGCCGTCGGTGGTTTGGCGGTGGGTGAGGAGGCTGAATTGCGCGAGAACGTGTTGGAAGCAACTCTGCCGCATTTGCCGCAGAGCGCGCCGCGCTATCTTATGGGCGTGGGCAAACCGGAAGATATCGTTGCCGCCGTGCAGCGCGGCGTTGACATGTTCGATTGTGTGCTGCCGACCCGAAATGCGCGCAACGACCATATTTTCACACGGCATGGCGATTTAAGGCTGCGAAACGCGCGTTTCAGGGAAGATATCACCCCAATCGACGCCGATTGTCAGTGCTACACCTGCCAGCACTACACACGAGCTTATTTGTACCACCTATCTAAATGCGGGGAGATTCTGGGCTCGCGGCTGAATACCATCCATAACCTGCATTATTATCAGGAACTCATGCAGGGGCTTCGATCGGCAATCCGCAGTCAATCATTGACGGCATTCGTCGACGAATTTCACCGCAACCGGAGCGCCGAGAGGCCCTGAGTCTGTGGCATAATCGCGGGTTACCCAGTATTCCAACGTGAGAGTGAATCCATGGACTTTTTTATTAGTAACGCCTACGCACAAGCAGGCGCCCCAGCAGGTGGCGGTCTTATCACCTTTATTCCGCTTTTGCTCATGCTGGTGGTGTTCTACTTCCTCATGATCCGTCCACAACAGAAGCGCATGAAAGAACACGCTGCGATGGTCGGCGCACTGAAAAAGGGCGATGAGGTGGTCACTAATGGTGGCCTGGGCGGCACGGTAACCAAGGTTGGCGATGCTTACATGCTGCTACGTGTTGCAGATAATGTTGAAGTTAGCGTGCAAAAATCTGCGGTGGCCGCATTATTGCCTAACGGTACATTGAAAGATATTTAATACGCCCCAAGCTACCTATGGCCTGCTGGAAACTCTCTGGTGGGCACGCATGCAGTTTGCAATCATAAGTACTACTAATCCGTTTGGCGATCATGACTAACACCAATCCTTTGTGGAAAATTCTCCTGCTAGCCGCAGTTATTCTTACCGGTGCGTTGCTGGCATTGCCGAACATCTTCGGTAGTGACTTGGCAGTGCAAGTGTCTGGCTCGTCCCAGCCACTAACATCCGAGGCCATTTTCACCGCGAAAAACGCCATCAATGAAGGTGGCTTTGACGGTGTTGAATATCGTGAGGCGGAAAATCAACTCACAGCACTGTTTCAAAGTCAGGAAGATCAGATCAAAGCACGCGATTTAGTCTTGCGTGCGGTTCAGCCTGAAACCACTACCGTTGCGCTCAATTTGGTCTCGGCCAGTCCGGCCTGGCTACGCAACATTTCCGACCCTATGTATCTTGGTCTGGATTTACGTGGTGGTGTGCACTTTTTGTATGAAGTAGACATGGTTGAAGCGATCAAGTCGGCAGAGGAGCGTTTTGTCAGCGATTGGAAACGCACCGTACGTGAAGCTGGCATAAAGGGTTATCGCATTCAACATTCAAATGGTGCTATCAACGCACGTTTTAACGTTGTTGCTGATAGAGACAGAATGTATGAAGAATTCAGAAGTGAAGGCCGCGATCTGGTTTTCAAAACCTCTGAAGATGACAAATACGGCTATATCACCGCTAACTTAACTGAAACCGCGATAAACGAAGAAAAGCGCGCAGTGCTTCAGCAGAACATCACGACGCTGAGAAATCGCGTGAATGAACTGGGTGTTTCTGAGCCGGTTATTCAACAACAAGGACTTGAGCGCATCGTGGTTCAATTGCCGGGTGTTCAGGATTCTGCAAAGGCCCGCGAGATACTGGGTGCTACGGCTACGCTTGAATACCGGTTGGTCTATGGCACGCCTGCCGATTGGAGCAGTGCCGGCCCCGGTCGGGTTCCGGCAGGTGCCAGACTTTATAAATTGCGAGAAGATGGTTCGAACATTCTATTAAACCGCGACATCATCGTAACCGGGGATCAAATCAAAGATGCATCTGCAGGCTTCGATCAGCAATCGAGTGCACCGGCGGTGTTCGTTAATCTAGATGGTGTTGGCGCGAAGCGCATGCAAGCGGTAACGCAAGATAATGTAGGTAACTTAATGGCGGTGGTGTACAAAGAGAACCGCAGAATAACCTCTTACGTCGACGGCAAAGAAGTCACCAAAGACATCAAAACAGAAGAAGTCATTAATTACGCCACCATTAATGATGTATTAAGTCACCGATTTCAAACCACCGGATTAGGTGGCGATGAAGCCGCAACGCTTGCGTTGTTGCTTCGTGCTGGTTCGTTAAAAGCCCCTATTAACATTGTAGAAGAGCGAACCGTTGGCCCAAGCTTGGGTGCAGACAACATCCGGCAAGGTTTTCTATCTGCCGTGGTGGGCTTGTTTGTGGTGGTGTTGTTCATGATCTGGTACTACCGCGTATTCGGCATGGTTGCTGGTGCCGCGCTGATTATCAACGTGGTGTTGATTGTTGCGGTGCTATCGCTATTGCAAGCCACACTCACATTGCCGGGTATAGCAGGAATTGTTTTAACGACGGGGATGGCGGTAGATGCGAACGTACTTATCTTTGAGCGTATACGAGAAGAAATTCGTGCAGGCTCCAGTACGCAAACGGCTATTTCTGCCGGTTACGACAAAGCCTTCTCAACCATCGCCGATGCGAACGTCACTACATTAATTGCAGCGGTCGTGCTGTTTAGCATGGGAACCGGTGCTATCAAAGGCTTTGCCATCACGCTCAGTATCGGCATCCTGACATCCATGTTCACGGCGATTTTCGGCTCGCGTGTGTTAATCAACGCTATTTATGGCGGCAAGCGCGGTAAAGCGCTCGCTATATAGAAGCCATTCAGGCAAACAGGATAGAGAATTTTCATGCGTAATCTAATAGGTGAAACCCACATAGACTTTGTCGGTCATCGCCGCAAAGCTATGTATCTTTCCAGTGCGCTAGTCGCGATTGCGCTGTTGGCCATTATCGTGCGTGGAATGAATTTCGGCGTTGATTTTACGGGTGGTTTCACCATTGAAGTGGGATACGACAAGCCACCGGAAATTCAGCAAATTCGTGACGTGCTTATTGCCGCTGAATTGCCCGATGCATCAGTACAGAATTTCGGTAGCAGTACCGATGTGCTTATTCGCATGGCGCCACCGGAAAACGGACAAGGCGGGGCAGAGCTGAGTAAAGACGTATTAACAGCGCTGGCACCAACCAGCGATACGCCAGTGGATATTCGTCGCGTTGAGTTTGTTGGCCCTCAGGTAGGTGAAGAGTTGCGTGAAACCGGCGGGCTCGCGGTACTTATGGCGCTGTTTGCCATTGTTGTGTACATCTGGTTTCGTTTTGAAAAGAAATTTTCTGTAGGCTCGGTGCTGGCATTGGTGCATGACGTGGTTATTACAGTTGGTATTTTCGCGCTATTCCAGATTGAATTCGATCTAACCATTCTGGCCGCGATTCTTGCCGTTATCGGTTATTCACTCAACGATACCATCGTAGTGTTCGACCGAATTCGAGAGAACTTTCGTGCAATGCGCCGAGGAACACCAGCTGAAATCATGAATGTTTCGATAAATCAGACACTGTCGCGTACGGTCATAACCTCACTAACCACATTGCTGGTGCTGCTGTCTTTGTTCATTTTTGGTGGCAAGATTATCAACGGGTTTGCGCTTGCACTGATTATCGGTGTCATTATTGGTACGTACTCGTCCATATTTGTGGCAAGTACCGCTGTACTTGCACTGGGTATTACCAAAGAAGATATGATGCCGGTAGAGAAAGAAGGCGTCGATCTGGAACACATACCTTAGGTCAATAGTGTTAAACGAATAGGAGGAAGTAGGCGTGGATGACAAGCTTAAAGATGTAATCAAGCGTTCTTTGAAAGAGCTAGACGAATTGGAAGACAAGCTGGAAGATTGGGTTGATGATCTTCCTGATGACACCGATGAAATTCGCGCTAGCCTGAAAGGCATGATGAGAAAAATGCACGTGAAACTAACTGAATCGGTTGGGCACGGTGGCAAGCTTTCTGATGAGGCCGAGTTGCAAGCGCATCTGGGTTTAATGGAAGCACGCGACAAGCTGGATACATCGAAAGATCTAGTGGATAACTATTTGGAAAGTGCCACTGAAAAATCCAAGAAGTTGATGGAGCAGATGGAACTGAAGTCGAAGCTTGCACAAATGGAAGCAGAAGATTTCTGGGAAGAGCGCGGCCCACAGATTAAAGCTGAGTTTAAAGAGTCTTCCGATACGATGCTAAAAGCGGCAGGAAGCGCCGCAGAAGAGATTCAAAAACAACTGGGTAAGTGGAACGCCTTACTTAAAGCACAGAAATAGCCTTACCTATGTCTACGCCTTTATCTAAGCTGGCACTCCGGCCAGCTACCGCTGACGATGCATCGGTTATACTTAAGTTTATAACCGATTTAGCCATCTACGAAAAGGCTGAGCACGAAGTTGTTACCAGTGTTGAAGCTATTCAACAAACCTTATTCGGTAGCGACTCCACCAATCATGCAATTATCGCTGAACTCGACTCTGTTCCTGTCGGGTTTGCCGTGTACTTTTTCTCCTATTCCACCTGGCTTGGGAAATACGGTATTTATCTTGAAGATTTATACGTTGCCCCCGAACATCGTGGGGTGGGTGCCGGTAAGGCGTTGCTTAAACAACTTGCCAAAATAGCCGTTGAAAAAGACTGCGGTCGAGTTGAGTGGAGCGTACTGGACTGGAATACCCCGGCAATTGATTTCTACGATTCTATTGGTGCAAAGCCAAAATCGGAATGGATAGGGTATCGCCTGGATGGTGATTCTTTGAAGGCGTTTGCGAAAAGCTAGTAGGTTTTAGGTCTGGTACGTTTGGTTAAGCGCATGCTTTGCAGTAGGCGCGAGATTTTGCCGGACTATGACCTGCGAGGCACTTGAGGATTCCAGAAGCTTCTATCCATTTTGGATGGCAGTTCTCCAAGATTAACTCAGTATAAATAGTTTAGAGCGTTATAAGCGTTACTTTAATCATGCCTATACCAAATTTGCTACTGATAATAATCTGCTATCCACAGCTTTGCGAATGCGCTTCCTGAGGGCGAGGAGGCTAAAGGGCTAACATATGAGCGATGAATTAAAGAAATACCTAGAGAAAAGCGTACTATGCTGGTTGGCAACGGCAGATGCATCTGGAGAGCCCAATGTGTCGCCAAAGGAGATATTTGTTTATGGTGGTAATAACAATATTCTTATAGCAAACATTGCTTCTCCCGTTAGTGTAAAAAATATAGCCTCAAACCCCAAAGTTTGTGTGAGCTTTATAGATGTTTTTGAGCAACAGGGGTTTAAAGTGAAAGGTTCGGCTCAGGTATTAAAATCTGGTGATGCAAGCTATGATAGTTATCTGGCAAAACTCAGAGAATTAGCCGACGAGCGTTTTCCTATAAAGGGAATCATTGATGTCAATATAGAAAAAACAGCGTCGATTAAAGCGCCCAGCTATTTTCTGTTCCCTGACGTATCTGTTGAACAACAGGTTCAAAATGGTCTGAAAACATATGGCGTATCTAGAAAATAGCGCTTTAACGAAGTGCTTTAACAGCGTCCTGATAAGTTCACAATGGTCTTCGAAAACCTTGTTCTCCAATCGCAAGAATCGTATTGTCAAACCCGAAATGGACAAGCTGAGTGTTCGAGTGGCCGTTGGCAAATTCCATTGTCAGGAAGTTACCGTTTAACGTATAGGTGCCAGTTCGATACGTTGAGCTTTCAGACTGACCAAAACTAGATACGACATCAAGGTTTGCAGAGGTGAAACCGAAACTGTCTGAGTCACTTTCAAAAGTGCCATCGCTGCGAAAAGTAACGTTTGATTTAAAAGAACTACCAGAGCAAAAGCCAACCACACACGCAGCCAGATTTCCGGCATCAGTATCCTCATAAACCCAGTCGCCAAGAATTGAATTAGGGCTTATGCTCGTTACTAGTTCAACGGGTGTACCATCGAATGTTGTGAGTAAACCGGTACTGGACGGGGCGAAAGTTTCCTCTGTTGTTTCACCAGGGGCGTCTAGAGTAAGTATGGTTCCGTCGTATTGGTAGGTGGCGCAGTATGGCAAGCCTCCCGGGGTTGTGAGTGTGCAATCCGCACCACCTTCGAAAGGTACACCAGCATACACATAGCCATTGGGGCGGAAATCCACGTAGTAAATACTATTGGTATTCACTGTTGGGGAAAGCACACTTGCGTTGATGGCGTACAAACCAGACAGTGGCATGCTCGGCAACGCGGGCTCTTGAGCCGCTGCCGTACCGTACTGCTTAAACGGATTGGGTGTTCCTTTGCGGAAACAAATCATTGTTGCTGTTGAGCTTGAACCCGCACCTGCAAAACTCGTGAAACTGGTTGAATCTTCGAAGAACATCTCCTGATAACCACTGTCGGGATATTCAACGTAACTGGCGATCATGTCCGCAAACGGCCCGCTGGTAAAGCCAACCGATGTCGACTCATCATAGCTGGCGGAAACAACGCCTTGGGTGATAAAGCTACCCGAGCTGCCATCGACTGAGTAGTTGCCATCGGCTTGTATATTCAATGTTCCAACTGCACCACCGGTTGCCAAGGCCTGGCATTGATAATCGCCAGTGGCTGGTTCGTTCATTTCGTATCGTTGCAGTGCGAATTCGTGTGCGGCTCCTTCTTGGTAACAGCTGTCTGCAAGCGCTTGATTATCTTCACCTACCCAGTTCAGAACCTGGCCATAGGGAGTCAATTCAAGTTGAAATTCGGTGTAGCCAACCGATTGGAAACCGAAGTAATCCTCGCCAAGGTACGACCACTGTCCCGTTTCACCTTCAGCACCGTTTAAGGTTGTTGTGTAATTCGATCCGTCTGTTGTAATGGTGACGATGGGAATTGACAAATCGTTGGATTGTTTGCCATAGCAATAATAGGTTGTTGATAGCAAGGTGCGCGTTAAATCCTGACCGTTGGCGAGCGCGGTTCTTAACACAGAAGAATCTTCTGAAGAAATCAATTCTGGCAGCGCATTGGCCGTCACGCTTGTATTACCTGACAAAGAAGCGCTTCCGCCACCACTACTACTGCCGCCGCCACTACCGCCACCACAGGCAGTTAGTGAAGCGGTAATTGGTATCAATAGGAAGATCGCTGTATGTCGAATCAATTTTTTAAAGCTGTCATCCAGCGAATATAGGAAGTTCATGGGCAGCGACTCCATTGTTGCGAACATAGTTTTTGGAAAAAGAGTACTACAAACAATGAGCAACATCACCTCGATTCGTGGCTGTTCGAATCGATTGCTTAGAATAGTAGAAGTGGACTAGTCTAAAGTTTAGGAAGGGACTTTGCACGCGAGGAGAGCCGTGGCTCGTTTGAATAGACTCGTTTGAATACAAAAGCTAAGCGCAAGATGTTCAAGCGCCGCACTCCACCAAGCCACAGTAATAACCAGAACCAGCCGACGCTTCCGCCACCGCTTGAATCGTTTGACGCACCAAATGCCTGTGTAAGGTTATTCGACGCCAGCTCGGATTCATTGCTAAGACCAAGCTCGTTTATAACATCGTCAAAAGCAGAACCTGCACTAATCAAAGGTTCAACCAAAGGCTCGACTTGATCGCTCATATTGCCACCGAGCTCGGGCGTAGAAGGTATAACGCCGTCAGTACTGACATCATCGTACTTTTCTATTGACCTAAGATAGTTTGGCGCAGATTTAACAAGGTTCTGAGCTTCATCTCCCCACAGTTGCAATATCAGTGAACCTGGAAATAACCAGCGTGCTTGCTCAGAAAGGCCGCTGTTAATAGCATCAACATCCAACCAGTCATGCCATTGATTCAGTTCCACAAGCTCATACAAATTCAGATGCACCTGTTGCTCTACCAGGCGATCAATTTCTGCTTCCATATCACGAACGGCTTGTTCATAGGCAGTTTCCCAGATTTCATATTCAGATTGGGTTACTAATTCGCCGTTCAAGATGTAGTTGATTTGTTCAATAATATCGCTGCCAGCTGAGCCGAAAACACCGCCACTGATATCAGTCGGGGCACCGAATTGTTCAGGCGTGAAGTCGGGATGTTCGTAATCGAAGTCGAGTAAAACCGTGATAAATTCGTCTGACGCAAGAGCGGCTAACTCACTCTCCAATTCCGGTGTGATTAACGGGCGTATATAGTCTGGCAAAGAGGTATCGGCAGCGGCTTGCGCGATACCCTCTGGTGTCACATACCAGTAGCTGGTTTCCTGCAAGTCTTCATTTAAACAAACAAGATTAATCCAGCCTTCTAAATGACCTAACAAGGGTTCTGCCCACACTGCGCGAAAATTGCCAAGCGGGCAGTGGGCATCGAAAGCTGAGAGTTCTTCGCCTTCAAGTGTTGAAGCAGACGGCGCCGATAGTGGCGCGGCTGCTAAAACACAGCTTGCTACAAAGGTATTGAGCTTATTCATAGTGCGCTCCTCGCATTGGATAGGCTGCCGATAACATGACTGCCACGTTTGTCCGCTAAAAGCTACGCATTTTTGTTTCGCGATTGGATCAATGGCTTCATAACCTGCAACATCTCATGATGGACTTTCGGCGTGCCAGCTAATACTTCGCCGCCATCCATCCAGGTATCACCGCCTGCAAAATCGTTTAACAATCCACCCGCTTCGCGCACAATCAATGCACCGGCCGCAATGTCCCAGCTGTTCAGACCAACCAACCATACACCGTCGAGTCTTCCTGCTGCAACCGCTGCTAAATCGAGTGCGGCAGAGCCTGCACGTCGAATGCCCAGCGATTTTTCGGTGTAATGTCGCAGTGTGCGTTGATAAAAATCCAGGTCCTGACCGGGTCGGTATGGAAAGCCTGTGCCTAATAGCGCTTTGTGTAGGTGATTGGTTTTGCTTACGCGAATACGTTTGCTATTTAACCAGGCGCCATCGCCGCGAGTAGCGGTGAACAATTCCTGGCTCACAGGGTTATACACAATGCCCTGATCGATGCGGTTTTTGTGCATCAACGCAATAGAGACGCTGAAGTATGGGTAGCCGTGGAGAAAATTGGTGGTGCCATCAAGTGGATCAACAATCCACTGGTACTCTGCATCGGCGCTACCGATTAGCCCGGATTCTTCAGCGAGAATACTATGGTCGGGATAGGCTTTTTTAAGCACGCCGATAATCTCAGCCTCGGCAGCTCGGTCAACATCACTGACAAAATCATTACGGCCTTTCTGATCGACTTGCAGTGTGTCGATTCTTTCCATGTTGCGCGTGATTACATTGCCGGCGGCGCGCGCAGCGCGGATTCCGATATTCAGCATCGGGTGCATGAGTGTGTCATCGTTTTGGGGGTGGGGTATTGTAAAGCGAATTCAGTTTCGCCGCCCGATTGCCTGAGCCTGACTCCGCGGGTTGTGCGCTTATCGTCGTTCGTTTTATCACCATTGATTGAAAGTGCTGCTGTCACGATTACGCCACTTGGTTAGAATGTGGAGATGAATTCAGACATAACATTTGTTTTGGTGGGAACAACCCATTCGGGCAACATTGGTGCTGCGGCACGCGCAATGAAAAACATGGGCTTTAACGAGCTGCGACTCGTTGATTGCTGTGCTCACTTAACCAAGGATGCTTTCGCAAGATCTTCTGGCGCAGATGGGTTGTTAAAAGCTGCCATGCGTTTCGATTCGCTTGATGATGCGGTAGCCGATTGTCAGGCTGTTATTGGTACCAGCGCCCGCGATCGTCATCTGGCAGTACCTGTAATGTCGTGTCGTGAAGTCGCTGAAGAGTGGGCACAAGAAAAACTGAATGCGGGTCCTGATGCTGATGCTTATGGCAAAACGGCTATGGTATTTGGTCGTGAGCGCTCGGGCTTGAGCAATGAGGAAATGGACCGCTGTACGCGATTATTGCGTATTCCGTGCAACCCGGAATTTAGTTCTTTGAATCTGGGTGCTGCTGTGCAGGTGGTGGCCTATGAATGTGCCCAGGCGTCAAATCGCGTGAGTATCATGGCCTTGGATAATGGCAAACCAGCAAAGGCGGATACCGAAGATCAAGACCCGACGGCAAGCGGTGAAGCCATGCAGCACTTTTACGAGCATTTGCAGCGCGTCATGCTGAATACAGGATTTCTCGATCCGGATAACCCGCGCCATCTGATGCGCCGTGTTCGGCGTTATTTTGAGCGGAATCGGCCAAAGGCGTCAGAGTTAAATATCCTTCGCGGTATTTTGTCCGCCACGGAAAAACCCTTTCCTCGCAATAAACGTGAGCCTTGACCCAAACATACTGCTTAGTCGTATAATAACCCAGTATTCTTATCGGAATTAAAATCCTCTCGTGAGTTCATTATGTGGCAACTGATCAAAGAAGATGTCGCGTGTGTGTTTGAGCGCGACCCGGCGGCACGCAATCTGTTCGATGTGCTCACCTGTTATTCGGGGGTGCATGCGTTGCTGTTTCATCGCATGAATCATTGGCTTTGGCAGCGTCAATTGCGCTGGCCAGCGCGTTTCATAGGCAATATTTCACGCTGGCTCACTGGTATTGAAATCCACCCTGGAGCACGAATCGGACGACGCTTTTTCGTTGATCATGGTACCGGTGTGGTTATTGGGGAAACGGCCGAGATCGGCGACGATGTCACGCTGTATCAAGGCGTAACCCTGGGTGGCCGCACGTTAAATAAGGGCAAGCGCCACCCAACCCTGGGTAACCGTGTTGTGGTCGGTGCCGGAGCGAAAATTTTGGGCCCGTTTATCGTCGGTGACGACGCACGCATTGGTTCCAACGCAGTGGTTTTGGAAGCAGTGCCGGAGGGCGCCACAGTTGTTGGTGTTCCGGGCAAAGTGGTCCGATGCAAAGACGAGAACGCCCGGTGTCTTGAAATGGTCTCCCACGGTTCGGCCGAAACAACTGTCAAACCAGTGTTCGATGCCTATGCGGTAGCTGATGTTGATGAAGACAGCAACGAGCCCAGCCTATCTGAATTACAACAGGAAATCGCAGAATTGCGACTCGAACTTGCAGCCCTTCGAGCCGAGCAAGCTGGTGCCATGGGGCGCACTGGCACGCAGAATTCCTGACGAAAGAGCGTCTCAATAATACTTGACTAATTTAGTCGGAAAATGGCAAAATAAGAAAAAATATGAGGGTGATTTCAAATGAAATTGACCACTAAAGGCCGTTACGCGGTTACTGCAATGCTCGATTTAGCGCTACACGCGCAAAGTGGACCAGTACCGTTGGCCGAAATCTCCACCCGACAGGAAATATCGCTGTCCTATCTGGAGCAATTGTTCTCTCGCTTGAGAAAACAGGGCCTTGTTTCCAGCACACGCGGCCCGGGTGGCGGATACCGCGTGTCTCGTGGATTAGATGAAGTGGCTATCTCGGAAATTATCATGGCGGTGAATGAATCAGTCGACGCCACACAGTGCGCCGGGAAAGAGAATTGTCACAGCCACGGTCGGTGTCTCACACACGATTTGTGGGAGGGGCTGAGCGAGCAGATAGAAAACTTTTTAAGTGGTGTATCGTTGCAAAACCTTATTGACAATCAGAACGTAAAAACGGTGTCGATGAGGCAAGATCAGGCGGCCACGCAAGTGAAGGAACAACTGCTTATTCAGCGTGAGCGCACAGAGTTCAGCGAAGCTCAACAAAGTGTTGGAACATAATTAACGCGTTCGTGTTTACACGGTAAAGTGATTGGCTCAACGATTCAATACAAACAATAAATGTTGCTGCCCAGAAGTAATTGTACGATTAGCAACAATGCTCGAATCAGCGTTTGGTTCGAAACAAACAAACAGTTTAAAGGTGAGAGACAATAGTGAGTTCATTGAATATACCCATTTATCTTGATTACTCCGCAACCACGCCGGTCGATGAGCGGGTTGCAAAAAGCATGGCGGAATGTCTTACCATGCAAGGTAATTTCGGGAATCCGGCATCCCGCTCTCACCCGTTTGGTTGGCGCGCTGAAGAAGCGGTAGAAGAGGCACGCCGCAATGTTGCAGAGCTACTCGGCGCTGTACCCAAGGAAATTGTGTGGACATCTGGCGCGACTGAGTCAAACAACCTGGCCATTAAAGGCGCAGCGTTGTTTAACCAGAAGAAGGGCAAACACATCATCACCATGAAGACCGAGCACAAAGCCGTACTCGATACTTGTCGACAGCTGGAACGTGATGGCTTTGAAGTCACCTACATGGACCCGCTTGAAAACGGGCTGCTCGATCTGGAAGCCTTCAAAAAAGAAATTCGTGAAGACACCACCGTTGTGTCCATCATGCATGTGAATAACGAAATCGGTGTGATTCAGGATATCCAGGCAATTGGTGCAATTACCCGAGAAAAAGGCATTATTTTCCATGTCGACGCGGCACAAAGCCCAGGCAAAGTAGCAATAGATGTCGATGAAATGAACGTCGATCTCATGTCATTGTGTGCTCACAAAGTCTATGGCCCTAAAGGCATCGGTGCACTCTATGTTCGTCGTAAGCCTCGTGTTCGGCTAGAAGCGCAAATTCACGGTGGTGGACATGAACGAGGCATGCGCTCTGGCACATTGCCTACCCATCAAATTGTTGGTATGGGAGAAGCGTTCCGTATAGCAAGAGAAGAAATGGCTGCCGAAAATGAGCGAATGCGTGCGCTTCGCGATCGCTTATGGGACGGCGTTAAAGACATGGAAGAGATTTACCTGAACGGAGATCTCGAGCAACGTATTCCGGGCAACCTGAACATCAGCTTCAACTTTGTTGAGGGCGAGAGCTTGATTATGTCGCTCAAAGATATCGCTGTTTCAAGCGGATCTGCCTGCACCAGTGCCAGCCTGGAGCCCTCTTACGTGTTGCGTGCAATTGGTCGAAACGATGAACTGGCTCACAGCTCAATCCGGTTTACCATGGGGCGTTTTTCAACAGAAGAAGAAGTCGATTTTACGATCAAAAAGGTACGTGAGGCGGTTGAAAAACTACGTGAGCTGTCACCATTATGGGATATGTTCAAAGATGGTGTCGATCTCGATTCTGTTGAGTGGGCGCACCACTAAGTACTGGGAGCGAAAGGCTTTCCAGTACAATATTGCTACCTGTCGCACAGATGCTTTCTGGTAGTGTGAATTTGTTCAGGAAGTTTGGCAGGTAGTTCGGCAAGCAATAAGTCGGCAAGTTCGGCAGGTAAGACAGCCAGCGAAAGGCGTTGGCTGCAAACACCGGGTAACAGAACGACTTGTTACACGAAATTGAGAAGTTATTTTGCATTAGCGATCATTTCGGCATAGAAGCCACCGCTAATACTATTCAGGAAGTTCAGGAGACACAAATGGCATACAGCGACAAAGTACTCGATCATTACGAAAACCCACGCAACGTTGGCGTGCTAGACAAAGATGACCCTAATGTGGGCACCGGCATGGTTGGCGCACCTGCGTGTGGCGATGTTATGCGTCTGCAAATCAAAGTATCTGACGATGGCGTTGTAGAAGACGCAAAGTTCAAGACGTATGGTTGTGGTTCTGCTATCGCTTCTTCATCGTTGGTAACAGAGATGGTGAAAGGCAAAACACTAGAAGAAGTTGCCGCAATAAAGAACGCGGAAATTGTCGAAGAGCTGGCCTTGCCACCTGTGAAAATTCACTGCTCGGTTTTGGCTGAAGATGCTATTGCAGCAGCATTGGCTGATATCAAAGCAAAGCGTGAAGAGCAGCAAAAAGCCAGCGCATAAGTTGAGTTGGTAAAAAGAAGTTCGAGGGTAGTTTATGGCCATTACAATGACAGAGCGGGCTGCTGATCATGTCAGGAGCTATATAGAAAAGCGCGGTAAAGGCATTGGCTTGCGGTTGGCGGTTCGTACCACGGGTTGCTCCGGCATGGCGTACGTGCTGGAATTTGCCGATGAAGTTGCTGCCAACGATTCTGTATTCGAACACCACGATATCAAAGTGGTTGTGGATCAGAAAAGCCTGGTTTATCTCGACGGCACAGAACTCGATTTTGCCAAGGAAGGCTTGAACGAAGGGTTTCAATTCAATAACCCTAACGTGAAAGATGAGTGCGGTTGTGGTGAGAGCTTTAATATTTAGCACGTTGGTACAGAGCATGTTGGTACAGAGCAACTTGGTATAAGCAACGTAGGCATAGAGCACTTAGGTATAGAAAGATAGAGAAACCTCAGTTGCAGATTTGCCGCCCGCTAGCGTTAAAGCATTACTGGTTTAGGTTTTGTTTTAGTTTTTAATGTTCAGTTTGTCGTACTAGTTTTACGCTTATATTCACATGCTTCATGGGTTTATACACCTCGCGTGTCAATGCACTTCACGAGTGAATTATGTGGCGTTGAATATGTCAGTTAACGGCCCGTGTTCGGGCCGTTAGCCGTTACACCATTGCCAATAGCATCGTAATTTGGTTGTTAACGCACTGTCTTGTTAACGTCCGATTATTAATTTAAATCAAGCAAATAAATAGTTGTCACGGTAATGCAGGTAGATTTTTCCAATAATTACTTCGAGCTTTTCGAATTACCTGTTCAGTTCGATGTGCTGCAAGACCAGCTCGATACCCGATTTCGATCTCTACAGCGCTATTTGCACCCGGATAAGTTCGCTGCCGCCGCTGATGCTGAGAAGCGCTGGTCGATGCAGGCCGCAAGCTTTGTTAACGAGGCCTACCAAACACTGTGTTCACCGCTTAAGCGTGCGTCTTATCTGTTAACGCTAAACGGAATTACGCTCGATGAAGAAACCGATACACAAATGTCGCCAATGTTTCTGATGGAGCAAATGGAGCTCCGTGAGGCATTGGCAGATGCGCCAGATGCGACAGATCCATACGTTGCTTTGGATAAAATAGCTGCTCAGCTAAACGCCGGGCGTACAAGCAGTGCAGATGAATTCCGAGAAGCTGCGCAACAGGAAGACTGGGTGAGGGCGCGAACCGTGGTCAGGCAATGGCAATTCCTGGAAAAACTGGCGTCTGAAGTGCAATCGCAGGAAGCTCGATTGGATGATGCGCATTGATCTTAAACGTTGTACATACAGCTGGTTCTATCAGCGCTGGTTTTTATAAACACATATTTTATAAACAAAAGGTTCTAACTCACAGGTTAATCAACAATGGCATTGCTGCAAATATCTGAACCAGGGCAGTCTCAGGCACCGCATCAGCGGCGTCTGGCCGTTGGCATTGATCTTGGCACCACTAACTCGTTGGTGGCGTCAGTGATCAGCGGTTCCGCTTCTGTATTGAAAGATGAGAACGGTGAGTGGACCATCCCATCTGTTGTGCACTACACCGAATCAAGCTCACCTGTAATCGGCGCAGTTGCACAAGAACAAGCGGCCAGCGATCCGCATAACACCATTCGATCGGCAAAACGTTTGATGGGCAAAGGTGTATCTGATGTCGAATCCTCTTGGTTGTTTGATCACTATAATTTTGATTTGGACAGCGGCTCGCTGCCCGCGTTTAAAACGGCGGCAGGCAATAAAACCGCCATTGATGTTTCTGCGGCGGTGTTATCGGCGTTGCGTTCAACGGCTGAACAAACGCTCGGAGGGGATTTGGTTGGCGCTGTTATAACCGTGCCAGCGTATTTCGACGATGCCCAGCGACAAGCAACCAAGGACGCTGCTGCATTGTCCGGTATCCATGTTCTACGTTTGCTGAATGAGCCAACGGCGGCGGCGGTTGCCTACGGGCTTGATAGTGGAACCGACGGGGTAGTGGCTATCTACGATCTTGGTGGTGGCACGTTCGATATATCGCTGCTCAAGATGCAGCGTGGTGTTTTTGAGGTATTAGCCACTGCCGGTAATACTGAGCTGGGTGGCGATGATATTGATAACGTCGTTGCCGAATGGCTTTTGAAAAAAGCGAAAGTAGATGCGCCAAGCGATCCCGGTGCCGGACGCTTGCTTTTACGTTTGGCTCGCTCGTTAAAAGAGCAACTCTCCAATGCCAGTACTGTCGCTTATAGCGAGAAAATTCACGATGTTCAATATGACGGCTCGCTTTCGATCGAAGAATTCAATGCGCTCGTAGAGCCGATGATCAAAAAAACACTGGCCCCGTGTAGACAGGTGTTACGTGACGCCGGCGTTAGCAAAGACGATGTGCAGGCAGTGGTGATGGTTGGTGGATCCACGCGAGTTCCCATGGTGCGTGAAAAAATCGGTGAGTTTTTTAATCAGCCGGTGCTGACCGATATCGATCCCGATCAAGTGGTTGCTATTGGTGCGGCCATTCAGGCCGATGTGCTTGCCGGTAATAAGCCGGACAGCGATTTATTATTGCTCGATGTCATCCCTTTGTCGTTGGGCCTTGAAACCATGGGTGGCCTTGTGGAGAAAATTGTGCCTCGCAATACCACTATCCCCATTGCGCGAGCGCAGGAATTTACCACCTATAAAGACGGACAGACTGCCATGGCTTTGCATGTGGTGCAGGGAGAGAGGGAGTTGGTTGACGATTGCCGATCGCTGGCACGATTTGAATTGCGGGATATTCCGGCGCGAACAGCAGGCGCATGCAGAATTCAGGTTCTGTTTCAGGTCGATGCAGACGGCTTGCTAACTGTTAGCGCGTTAGAGAAAGAATCAGGTGTGGTTGCCAGTATTGATGTTAAACCGTCTTACGGCCTGAGCGATGGCGAGATAGAGGCCATGTTGCGTGCTTCTATGGAGCATGCCAGCGATGATGTGCATAAGCGTGCACTTGCAGAACAAAAGGTTGAAGGTGCTCGCGTGGTAGAAGCGATTACCAGTGCGCTGCAATCTGATGGTGATCAGCATTTGTCTGATTCGGAGCGCGTAGCAGTCGACGGGCTGGTGGATGCTTTGAAACTGACTCTAGAGCAAGACAATACCGATGCTATCAAGCAAGCGATAGAAAAACTTGAACACGGCAGTAGTGCGTTTGTCGAACGCCGTATGAACGCGAGTGTAAAGCAATTAATGGCCGGTCAGGAGCTTGAGGATCTAGAGCGCACGTTGGTCACCAGCAACGATGTCACCGAAAACAACAGTTGACGCAACCACAAACGCTTATTTGAATGCACAATCCTAATACTAACCTTACGATCAACGAGATCAGTTAAATGCCTACGATCACAGTTATGCCTCATCCAGAACTTTGTCCGGATGGCACGAGTTTCACCGTCGATTCCGGTGTGTCTGTTTGCGATGCGTTACTCCGTAACCATGTTCATATAGAGCACGCTTGCGAAAAATCCTGCGCGTGCACGACCTGCCACGTACATGTGCGTGAGGGGATGGATTCATTGGAAGAAGCAGATGAATTAGAAGAAGATTACCTGGATAAAGCGTGGGGGCTCGATCCTGATTCGCGCTTGAGTTGTCAGGCGATTGTTGAAGATGCCGACTTGGTGATCGAAATTCCCAAGTACACAATTAATATGGTTTCGGAGAATCACTGATGAAATGGACAGACACTCTCGATATTGCTATCGAACTGGTTGATGCTCATCCAGATGTCGATCCGCAATATATCCGCTTTACCGATCTACACGCATGGGTCATGGCGTTAGACGGCTTTGACGATGAGCCGGATAAATCTTCCGAGAAAATTCTTGAGTCCATTCAGATGAATTGGATAGAAGAAAAAGATTAGTTCGATAACGCGCTTAAGGTTTGATCCGTTTGGATGAGCAAAAAGACAGTGTAACTCCTGTTCCTCTTTATCTTGAGGAGGGCAAAGACATTGCAACGGTTTGTTATGCACTTATGCTGTTTGGCGTTGTTTTCACACCATTGGTTTTTGTTGCGGTTGTCCTGTGTTACTTGAAACGGAGTAAGGTGAAAGGGCACTGGTTGTATTCCCACTATGCATGGCAAATAAAGACAATCTGGGTAACCTTGTGTGTATCGGCCATAGCGTTTTCCGTCTTTGGCATTGCCTTGGTGTCGGCCATATCAGCTCGTAGTGATGGCGGTGTCTCAGAGTCCATATTGCCTGCCGTGCTGGGAGTAGCGTTTTTTTTGATGATGGCCGCTGTCTTCGTCTGGTACGTCTATCGCTCTGGGATGGGCTGGTATCGGTTGCATAAGGGCCGACCGCCTTATTGAAGTTGCTGCGGGTCGTCGAATTCGGAGGGGTTGAATTCGAAGCGGTGGAATACGTGAGTAGGGAAATTAAATTAACCAGTTGTCGAAATATTCGATAATTCGGTTGCGGCTTGAGGTTGCCATGAGTATACTTCTCGGGCTGTGTTGGGCAGTATCGGGGTATGGCGCAGTCTGGTAGCGCATCTGGTTTGGGACCAGAGGGTCGTAGGTTCGAATCCTGCTACCCCGACCAATTATCCTCCACAGTGATAGACACGCGTCATGGCAGGCGCAGCGGCTTACGCATAACGGTTGAAACATAACTGTGGGGCAAAACCGCTTTTAAGCAAACCTGTTTTAAGGCAAATAATCAGTTATCGCAGGTGGCGGGTCCAATTAAGCGCCCGTAGCTCATTTGGATAGAGCATCGGCCTTCTAAGCCGAGGGTAGCAGGTTCGAATCCTGCCGGGCGCGCCATGGGCTCACGCATCATTGGCGGTCTTCTCTGACGTGATTATCTTGCGAATGGTTGCAACAGCTTGTTTACGCTAACTTATTTACGCGAAATAGCGTTGTTACAGTGCCAAGAGCGTTATTTTACAGGTTGCGAATTGTGTCGTTGAGTTAGTTATGATAGGTGCCTGAGATGCTGCATTATTATGCAGATTTTTTCGAGATATCATAACCATACAGCGTGATAGTCAGAACCACGGTTCTGCTTTTCGTTAGTGAAACGTACGGCAGAAACAACAGTTTCAGGCGTACACGATTGTTGAAAGTAGTAGTTTGCACCACAGTGGCGGGCGTAGCTCAGTTGGTAGAGCGCGGGATTGTGATTCCCGTGGTCGCGGGTTCAATCCCCGTCGCTCGCCCCACTTACCATTCACTGCTGACATATGACCAGTGGTTTTTGCCCATCTGGCCAGTCAAATAGTGATAGTCAAACTGTGCAAGTTCCCTATCGAAAGCAGGCCCAACTGCTCCAGTTTCAGTTGCGTTCCGCTATAATTCGTGTTGGAACAAGACGAATGAGAAGAAAGGTGTGTAGTAACTGATTGATATTGTCGTTTTGACGATAAAATCTGGCAAAATAGAGACATAGCGAAAGCTACAACACTATTGCCTGTTTAGCGGCTATCATCACTGCAGGCAATTACTAGTGCGTTTTATTAAGCGGTTTTTTAATAAGCGCGGTAGTGTGGGATCCGTTACGTGGGACGCGTGTGAATCACAGGTATTAGGTAGGGCAGGTTTAAGCAAGGCAGTACGTACAAAGCAGCAGGTAGGCAGCAGGTAGCTCAGCAAATTTAAAGTAAGTACATTGCGGGAGTGGTGGAATTGGTAGACACGCCAGATTTAGGTTCTGGTGCCGAAAGGTGTGGAGGTTCAAGTCCTCTCTCCCGTACCACTTTAAAATTGTGAAGAGTGTGAAGCCACAAAAGATGTGGTTGCCAGAAAGGTGTTGGTCAGCTTAGGCGATTAGTTGGAAGTTTGTGGCGCTAAGCCATGAGCATGTCAATGTAACCAGATGCCTATTGGCTTTAAGTGCCTAAACCCGTTTTGGGTAAGCGTTGTTTGAAAATGTACTGAGCCCTGAATGAAATCTTACATTGTCCAATTCAGTATCAGTGTATCAATGTCAGTCCTGCTGTGTTACTCCCCCTGTTTCGTTCGCATCTAAATATTTCAGTGTCGTCAGAGCGTCTGACCGACACATCACCCCGGCTCGCTTTAAAACCGATGCGCGGCACTCATATTAAAGCTACCTGTAGCTGAAGATGGGTTGAACGGCGTTGTAAGTGTGGCCATGAGATCGTAGTTTTATTTGAGGCAATCATGCAAGTATCCGTAGAAACCACCCAGGGTTTGCAACGCAAAATGACTATCGCGTTGCCAGCAGAAGATATTGATAGCGCTGTAACAGAGCGTCTGCAATCGCTGAGTAAAACCACCAGAATGAATGGGTTTCGTCCCGGCAAAGTACCGTTCAATGTGTTGAAGAAACGCTTCGAACCTCAGGTACGTTCAGAGGTGCTCGGGTCACTGATCAACAAATCGTTTTACGATGCTGTGCAGCAGGAAGAGTTGCGGCCGGCAGGCCAGCCAGAGATTGCACCGGAAGACGAGCAGGACAATGGCGCGGATGGTTTTAGTTACATTGCAACCTTCGAGGTGTATCCAGAGTTCGAGCCGGTATTCAATGACAAAATCGCCGTCACCAAACCTATGGTTGAGATTCTTGACTCAGATGTCGACGAAATGATCGACTCGCTGCGCAAACAGCGTACTGATTACCAAGTGGTTGAACGTGCATCAGAAAATGATGATCAGATTGTCATTGATTTCACCGGCAGGATTGATGGCGAAGAGTTTGACGGTGGCAAAGCGGAAAAAGCACCGTTAGTTCTGGGTTCTGGGCAAATGATTGAGGGCTTCGAATCGCAGCTTATCGGCCTCTCGGCGGGCGACGCAAAGACAATCCAGGTCACATTTCCAGAGGAATATCAGGCTGAGCATCTGGCAGGCAAGGCTGCCGAGTTCGATATAAACGTGCACGAGGTCAAGGAATCATTTCTTCCTGAGCTGAATGAAGAGCTAGTTAAAAGTTTTGGTATCGAAGACGGTACGATTGAGAGCCTGAAGGCCGATATAACTAAGAATATGGAGCGCGAGCTCAAACAGAGGGTTGATAATGAGATTAAAACCCAGATTATGGATGGGTTACTCGAGTTAAATCCCATTGATATCCCAGCTGCGCTGGTTAAAGAGGAAATAGGGCGTCAGCGGGAACAAATGATGCAACAAATGCCTGCAGACACCGACGCGTCCTTTTTGTCCGACGAGCTGTTTTCAGAGCAGGCTGAAAGACGGGTTAGATTGGGTTTGGTTGTCGGTGAAATCGTTCAAAAGAGCGAAATCAAGGCAGACGCAGCGGCGGTGAGAGAGCAAGTTGAAACCATGGCGGCATCCTATCAGGACCCGCAGCAGGTAATCGACTACTATTATAGTAATCCTGAAATGCTGAGAAACGTTGAGGGATTAGTGTTGGAAGAAGCAGTGACAGCAACGGTGCTGGATGCTTCAACCGTCACAGAAGAGAAACGTTCTTTTCAGGACATGATGAATCCGCCGCAAGCGGATACTGCAACCGAATAAAAATTGAGAGAAAACTGACCATGAGTTTTGGCTTTACATCATCATCGGCAATGCCTGGCGGCAGTGCTCCCGACGTATCTGCAAATGTCATGGTTCCCATGGTTATCGAACAGACGCCTCGTGGCGAGCGTTCATTCGATATTTATTCGCGCCTTCTCAAAGAGCGAGTGATATTCATGGTTGGGCAGGTTGAAGACTACATGGCCAATGTGGTCGTTGCGCAATTGTTGTTTCTGGAGTCCGAAAATCCGGATAAAGAAATATCGCTTTACATCAATTCACCGGGTGGTTCAGTTACAGCGGGCATGGCAATCTATGACACCATGCAGTTCATCAAGCCGCAAGTCAGTACGCTCTGTATTGGTCAGGCAGCCAGCATGGGGGCATTTCTGCTGGCGGCTGGTGCTCCCGGCAAACGTTTCTTGTTACCGAATTCCCGTGTCATGATTCATCAGCCTTCGGCTGGATTTCAAGGTCAGGCGACCGATATAGATATTCATGCAAGAGAAATTCTTTCCATGAAAGAGCGCATGAACAAATTAATGGCTGGCCACTGTAATCAAACGCCTGAAAAAGTGCAGGCAGATACAGAACGAGACAATTTTATGACGGCGGACGATGCGCTAGCGTACGGTCTGGTAGACAGAATTGTGCATTCTCGCGCAGGTGAGCTCGATGTTGCCAGTGCTGGTACGGTATCACCCGATGAGGACAAAACGGACTAATTAGTTTGTGTTAGTCACTAATTAGCAAAAAGACTCCTGAATTGTACAAATATAGAACAGGGGCATGTGACACACGTTTCAACTGGCTGTGACCGTCTCATCAACATTGAGCACGGTCACTCATGCCTACTTGAAATGTCACGAAAAACACGGCAAGGTGTTGAGAGGGCAAAGGTTAGAAAAGCATGAGCGAAGATAACAAGAAAGAAGACGGTAAGCTGCTTTACTGCTCGTTTTGCGGTAAAAGCCAGCACGAGGTTCGCAAGCTCATTGCGGGTCCTTCTGTGTTTATATGCGATGAGTGCGTTGATTTATGCAACGATATCATCACAGAAGAAATGCAGGAGCAACTCGATACGGACGAAAGTTCGCTGCCGAAGCCACACGAGATTAACGAGCTTCTCGATTCCTACGTCATCGGTCAAAGTACTGCAAAGAAGATTCTCTCGGTTGCGGTATACAACCATTACAAGCGTCTTGAGTACAAAGACAAGAAAGGTGATGTCGAATTAGCAAAAAGTAACATTTTGCTCATCGGCCCAACAGGCTCTGGTAAAACGCTGTTAGCCGAAACACTGGCTCGCACGTTAAATGTCCCTTTCACCATTGCGGATGCAACCACGCTTACTGAGGCGGGGTATGTTGGTGAAGACGTTGAAAATATCATTCAGAAGCTTCTGCAAAAATGCGACTACGATGTCGAAAAGGCTCAAACCGGTATCGTATACATCGATGAAATCGACAAGATTTCCAGAAAGTCCGATAACCCGTCGATAACGCGCGATGTTTCGGGTGAAGGTGTGCAGCAGGCGTTGCTCAAATTAATTGAAGGCACGGTTGCTTCGGTGCCACCACAAGGTGGGCGTAAGCATCCTCAGCAGGAATTTCTGCAAGTTGATACATCCAATATCCTTTTCGTTTGCGGTGGTGCATTTGCCGGCCTCGAGAAGATTATTCAGGAGCGCTCAGAAAAGGGCGGTATCGGTTTCGCTGCTGAAGTGAAATCGAAAGACGATAGCAAGAACATCGGCGAAATGTTGCTGGACGTTGAGGCGCAAGATCTTATTCAATTCGGTTTAATCCCGGAATTCGTCGGTCGCTTACCGGTTGTCGCAACCCTTGAAGAACTCGATGAAGAGTCGCTGGTTCGAATACTGGTTGAGCCAAAGAACGCGATTACCAAGCAGTACGAGAAACTGCTTTCCATGGAAGACGTCGATATCGAATTTAGAAAAGATGCATTGCAGGCAGTGGCAAAGAATTCGTTAGAACGTAAAACAGGTGCTCGAGGTTTGCGTACCATTCTTGAGAATGTATTGCTTGAAACTATGTATGAATTGCCACGACTTGAAAATGTAAAGAAGGTGATTCTGGACGGCGCGGTGGTACGGGGTGAATGTAAGCCCTATTTGCTCCTTGAAGGACAAGAAAAGGTCATAGAGGAAGAAAAGTATCGACGTGCAGCATCCGATGATTAATCAATAATCATTTGATATTCTCAAAAAACCCGGCAAGTGCCGGGTTTTTTGTGCCCAAAATTTGTGGCAATTCTTGCCGTATTGGGGGGCGCTAAGCACACGTTATTCAACGTAATTTTGCTTTCCCATTTGAATTTACATCACTCTCTTGTTCGGAACAGAGCGAAAGGCCACACGAGTTATAGGCTTATTGGTGTTAACTGTGACAAACTTTTTAATCGTACTCAACACATAAATGTAACTAGTTCGAGTGCCAAATGCTTGAATTTTGCGGTTATGTAGCCATTATGTCGTGTATGCTAAAAAGCGTTTTTGAACGTAACGCTAACGATTAACACACCCAGGAATGTGGATGTCAGATTCTGAATCGAATACGAACGAAGTAGATAATCAACCTGAATTGTTACCGGTTTTGCCATTGCGAGATGTTGTTGTGTATCCGCATATGGTTATTCCATTGTTTGTTGGCCGCGAGAAATCTATTGAGGCGCTTGATGCCGCCATGGCGAAAGACAAGCGTATTATTTTAGCGGCGCAAACGAGTGCCTCCATTGACGAGCCCGGTCCTGACGATATTCACGAAGTTGGAACCGTCGCAACCATACTGCAATTGCTGAAATTACCTAACAGTACCATCAAGGTATTGGTAGAAGGTCAGAAGCGAGTCAAGCTTGCGAAAACACAGTATTCGGATGCTGGTTTTTTTAGTGCAACTTATGAACAACCGAAAGTCGATGAGTCGGAACAGGCTGACAAAGACGTCGGCATGCTGATGCGAACCGTAACAAGCATGTTCGATCAGTACGTGAAAATGAACAAAAAGGTGCCACCTGAAATTTTGAGCTCTATAGCGGGCGTTGAAGATCCCGATCGATTGGCTGACATGATTGCTGCGCAAATGTCTTTGAAGGTCGATGAGAAACAAAAAATTCTTGAGCAGTTCAATGCAACTGAACGACTTGAGCATCTGCTCAGCCTCATGGAATCGGAACTCGATTTACTGCAAGTCGAAAAACGTGTTCGCGGTCGGGTTAAGCAGCAAATGGAAAAGAGCCAGCGTGAGTACTATCTGAATGAGCAAATGAAAGCCATTCAGAAAGAGCTTGGTGAGATGGACGACGTACCAAATGAATTGGAAGGCCTGGCTGCCAAAATTGAAAAGAAAGGTTTATCAAAAGAAGCTCGCAAAAAAGCCAGTGGTGAACTTAACAAGCTGAAGATGATGTCGCCGATGTCAGCCGAAGCAACGGTTGTGCGTAACTATATCGATACCTTGGTTAGTTTGCCTTGGAAGAAAAAATCCAAGCTGCATAACACCATGGCTGATGCCGAGAAAGTGCTTGAAGACGATCACTACGGCCTTGAAAAAGTCAAAGAGCGTATTCTTGAATATCTTGCCGTGCAGCGCAGAGTCAAAAAGGCGAAAGGTCCAATTCTTTGTCTGGTGGGCCCACCGGGCGTTGGGAAAACCTCCTTAGGCAAATCGATAGCGAGAGCAACAGGTCGTAAGTTTAGTCGAATGGCGCTTGGTGGTGTTCGCGATGAAGCGGAAATTAGAGGTCACAGAAGAACGTATATAGGCTCTATGCCGGGCAAAATTGTGCAAAACCTGACAAAGGTTGGAAAACGCAACCCGCTTATTCTGCTCGATGAAATAGATAAAATGTCGACCGACTTTCGGGGCGATCCGTCTTCGGCGTTGCTTGAGGTGCTCGATCCTGAGCAAAACCACACGTTTACCGATCACTATCTCGAAGTAGAGTTTGATTTATCAGACGTTATGTTTGTTGCTACAGCAAACACGATGAATATTCCTGAGCCGCTACTTGATCGTATGGAAGTGATTCGTATTCCAGGTTATACCGAGCAGGAGAAATTCAATATCGCCGATCGTTATCTTGTACCGAGAAAAATGAAAGACAACGGTTTGAAAAATTCAGAGTTGGATATCACTGACGATGCAATTATGTCGATGGTGCGTTCTTATACTCGAGAAGCAGGCGTACGAAATCTGGAACGTGAGATATCCAAAGTGTGTCGTAAAGTGGTGCGAGAAGTAATGGATCATGAAGCTCCAGATAACAAAGCCTCAGGTAGTACCGTTTCTGAAGACAATGAAAATACCGGTTCCGATGCGCAAGTCGACGTTGGCGATAGCAACAAGGTGATTGTCAGTGCCGAGAATCTTGCGGATTATCTGGGTGTTGAGCGATTCCGCTTTGGTCGTGCCGATAAGAATAATCAAATTGGTCAAGTCACTGGTTTGGCTTGGACACAAGTGGGTGGTGAATTGCTGACCATTGAATCGGCTATCGTTCCCGGTAAAGGGAAGCTCTCCTATACCGGTAAGTTGGGTGATGTCATGCAAGAGTCCATACAGGCTGCCATGATGGTTGTCAGGAGTCGCACCGAAAGCCTTGGCTTGCCCGACGATTTTCATGAGAAACATGATTTGCATGTGCACGTGCCAGAGGGAGCGACGCCGAAGGATGGTCCGAGTGCTGGTGTGGGCATGTGTACCGCGTTGGTCTCATCGCTGACTCAGGTGCCGGTTCGCGCAGATGTCGCGATGACAGGAGAGATTACGCTGCGTGGAGAAGTGCTCCCGATTGGTGGCCTGAAGGAAAAACTCCTTGCCGCTCAGAGAGGTGGTGTCAGAGTTGTTGTCATTCCGAAGGAAAATGAGAAAGATTTAACCGAAATTTCTGACGAAATTTTGTCCGGTTTAGAGATACATCCGGTGCAATGGATCGATGAAGTTCTCGATCTGGCTCTGGAATCGTCTCCCGCCAACAAGCCTGCTGCAATTGGTGAAAAAGCCAAAGGTACTGCAGAATCAACAACCAAAGGTGGTGGTACAAACATCCAACATCACTAAAAAATTGGCGGACATACTTGCCAATAGTGAGTATCCAGTCTAGAACTATGGGTGTATTCGATGTTTTTTACAGCCAATGGCTGATATTTCACAGGCTGTAACCCGCTAGAACAGTGGGTTTTTAGCCTTTTATGACGTATTATTATAATTAAGAGCACTGACGCGATCTTGCGTCAGTGTTTCCACTTTCTAAAAGAAAAATTGCGGGGATAGCATTAAATGAACAAAGCTGAATTTGTTGATGCGGTAGCGGCGAAGGCCGATATGTCTAAAACAGAAGCAGCTGCAGCGGTCGATGCTGTACTCGATTCTGTAGCAGATGCACTGAAAGACGGTGAGCAAGTAACGCTGGTAGGATTCGGCACCTTTCTTGTAAGACGTCGTGAGGCTCGAACTGGTCGTAATCCACGCACTGGTGAGCCACTGGCTATTGCTGCTTCAAATGTTCCTAGCTTTAAAGCTGGTAAAGCATTAAAAGAAACTGTAAACTAGTCCGGCTTGGGGTGCTTAGCTCAGCTGGTAGAGCATCGCCCTTACAAGGCGAGGGTCGGGGGTTCGATCCCCTCAGCACCCACCAAGTATTTGCACGGCTGGTTTTTCGCTAGGTTAGCGAACAAAGCAAGTGCATAGTAAGTTCGACAGACGATTGGTTAGAGTAGACTGCAAACAGACAACACGTTAGTTAGAAGGCACGTTAGTTAGAAGACGCGTTAGTCAGAAGAAGTGCAGTCAGACAAAATTCGTTTAGGCAATTTTGTTAATGTAGCTGAAGTCTTTAGTAAGTGTTAAACAGGCGACGATTAGCCAGTTGATTTTTCATCAGCTAGTCTATAATCAGACCCTGGAACTAATTTGGAGCGGTAGTTCAGTTGGTTAGAATACCGGCCTGTCACGCCGGGGGTCGCGGGTTCGAGTCCCGTCCGCTCCGCCAACGACAAAAAGAGATTTGACTTCTTTTCCGTATGTGAAACGTTAAGCTCTTAGAGTGTTAAAGTAGAGAAGGGGTGCTTTAAGCACCCTTTTTTGTGCCCATTTTGTTTTAGTCGCAGTCTGCTTGCCGCAGTTTTGGCTACGGTAATGTTGTAAAAGTGCTATTTTTCTTAAACTGCGCTTGCCTGCAGTGCTCGAAAGCCCTTGTCTTTGGAGCAAAAGATGCAAGATTAAATTAACGAATTCGCTGTTAGCCTAGGTCTCCATTATGTTATTGGACATTAGAGAAACTGTTCGCAACTCCAAGCCTATCAAGTACACCTTGATAACATTAATTTGTATTCCGTTCGCACTCGTGGGCATTGGCTCCTACTTTGCTGGTGGTGGCTATGCCGATGTTGCTGAAGTTGACGGGGTAGAGATAAACGAACAGCAGGTCGATCGTGCTTACAACAGCCTGCGTCAGCAATACCAACAAATGTTTGGCGGAAACATTCCATCGAACTTGATGTCCGATGAGTCCATTCGACAGCAGGCTCTGGACGGATTGGTCACCGACATCGTTGTGCGCAACACTGTCGAAGACCAGAAATTTGCGGTAGGCGATGAGACACTGGGTCGTGCTATTCGAAACGACACCCGCTTCCATGTTGATGGTGAGTTCAGTTCTGAGCGTTATCAGGACATGATTCGCGGTAGTCTCAGTAATGTTGCCACGTATGAAGAATCGCTGCGTGCCAACGCCGCCGTCACACAGTTTCGAGCAGGTGTTGAAGCAACCAGTTTTCAATTACCAAGCGAAAGCAAACGCTTGGATGCATTAAGCAAACAAACACGCACCATCGATTTTGTGCGTTATTCAGTCGATAAAGCCATAGAGACCATTGAAATCAGTGACGAACAAATCAATGCTCACTTTGAAGAGAACGCCGACAATTACATGTTCCCTCAGCGCGGTAAATTTGAATACATTGAATTAAAGAAGGCTGATCTTGCGGCTGGAATCGAGATTAGCGAAGAAGACGCGCAAGCTCACTATAATGAATTTCAATCTGATTATGTGACCACACCTGAAGTCAGGGAAACTTCGCATATTCTTCTGGAAATTGCCGACATCGACGACACAGATACTGTCGCAGAACGAACAGCAGAAATGAACGCTATAAAAGCACGCATCGAAGCTGGTGAAGCCTTTGCCGACGTGGCGAAGGAAGTATCTGAAGATATTGGTTCAGCACAATCTGGTGGTAGTCTTGGGCAACTAGAGCCTTCATTTATGGAAGCGCAGTATGTCACTGCAGCTGAAGCATTAACGCCTGAGAACGCGCTCAGTGATGTGGTTCAAACGCAGTTCGGCCTGCATTTAATCCAGCTGGACAACTATGCCCCTGCGGTTGTTACACCATACGAAGAAGTAAAAGAGAGCATCGTTTCGCTTTTGCAGAACAACGCGGCCGATTCCGAATTTCTTGAGCTTCGCACAGCCATGGAAGAGAGCATTGCCAGCGATCCTGAATCGTTGGAAGTGGCTGCCGATGCATCGAATGTCGAACTAAAGAAAACCGACTGGGTTGATGTCGATACGCAAAGCGATCCACTATTCGCCGATCCGCGAATATTGGGCGCAGCATTCAGTGAAGAGGTGCTTGATTCGCTGAACAACTCAGACCTTATTGAATTGAATCCCGGGCACGTTCTGTCCCTTCGTGTGCTCGAGCATGAAGAGCCACGACCAAAGTCAATTGAAGACGTTCGCGACGACATAGTCGCAACGCTCAAGAAAGAGCAAGCTGAAACCCTGCTCGATGAATCTGCCAAAGCTGCTGTTGCTCTCATGCTAAAAGGCACGCCTGTATCAAAAGTTGCTGCTGATGACGAAACAGCGACAGCCACTTCAAATGAAGTATTAACACGGCAATCAACGGTTATAGATGCGAGTGCAGTATCGGAAATCTATGCACTGGCAAAACCTGCTGAAGGCAAAGTATTAGTGAAGTCGGTCGCACTGCAAAACGGCGATCGCGTAGCGTATGCATTGAAAGCGGTTGAAACCCCGGAAGCTGCAGACGACGACACAGGCGATACGCAAATCGTCAACACGCGACTGGGGCAAGCTGAGCTTTCAGCAGTCATTGCCAATTTGCGCGAAAAAGCAGATGTAACGATCAGCCAATAACGCACGATCAATCAAACATTTTCGCAATCTCTGACACGCATGCGTAACGGTTCCGGCATCCACACGACTGAGGATGCAAGACGTATAGCGAAACGCTATTTGCCCTGGATGGTGTTTGACTACATCGATGGTGCTGCAGGCAGTGGTCGGGGGGATGTGCTGAATCAACTGGCCATCCAGGAAATGCGATTGCAATCCCGGATTCTGGTTGATGTTGAACATCGCAGTCTTAAGCAATCCATTTTGGGTGTTGAATGTGATTTACCGTTTGGTATTTCGCCCATGGGGATGTGTAATCTATCCAGTCCTGGTGCCGATATGATGTTGGCGCGATTAGCGTCCAAGTTCACTATTCCTATTGGTGCATCTACAGCGGCATCTTCCTCATTGGAAAGCATTGCTACTGCTGCGAACGGCAACGCCTGGTTTCAGCTTTATTTCGGTGGTGATGAAGCCGTAAGTGATCGTTTGCTGCAGCGAGCAGAAGCGGCCGGCTACAACGTGTTGATCTTTACCGTCGATGTACCCGAAGTCGGCCGTCGCCCTCGGGAACTCAGGCATGGCTTTAAAATGCCATTCAAAATAGGGCCCCGTCAGTTTCTCGATTTTGCATTGCACCCACAATGGTCCTTAAGCACGCTGTTCGCTGGTGCCCCTCAATTGGCCAACTTTGATTCCACCAATTCAGCGTTCGATCGGACAGCATCCAGAGCGGGGGTGGACTGGGCTTTTCTTGATAGGGTACGGGAAAAATGGAAAGGTAAGCTGGTGGTCAAAGGGGTGTTGCACGAAGGTGATGCACAACGTTTGATTCAACACGGGGTGGATGCGATTCAGGTGTCCAGTCATGGTGGCCGGCAGTTGGAAAGCGTACCGCAAGCCATTCAAGCGCTTGGTCGTATTCGAGCTGCGGTGGGAGATCAATACCCGCTTATTTACGACAGTGGTATACGAACGGGTGAAGATATCTGTAAAGCCTATGCCATGGGTGCAAATTTTGTCATGTTGGGTAGGCCTTTACTGTTCGCTATGGCGGCCGGTGGTGAGCAAGGCCTTCATCAGCTGGTGGATGTACTTTCTCAGGAAACCAGTATTGCACTTGCCCAGATGGGGCTCACCCAGGTCAATCAGCTCGATGCCAGTGTGTTGCTATAGCATTAGCAACGCCTTTTAGATCACCATTACTTCATCACCGTTCCAAATGCGCGGTCGTAAATGTGCATTAGAATGCATAGCTTGCCGGTCTTCAACCATTTCTCTGTTTGATCAGTTATAGGTGTTCAGCTATACACTATATGCGGTGCAGCAAGTGCCGTATGGTGATTGTCCGGTTCATTCATACCCGATGAGCATCATTGTCCTCTATCTGATGTAAGGAATTTTTCTATGAGTTTTGTGTCTGAATTTAAAGAGTTTGCAATGAAAGGCAGCCTGATGGACATGGCTGTGGGCATTATCATAGGTGCAGCCATTGGCAAAGTGGTTGGGGCTTTGGTTGAAAGTATTCTGATGCCGTTAATCGGAACGGTTATGGGTGGGGTGGATTTTAGCGGCCTGGCCATTAAGATTGGCGATGCCAGCATAGGGTATGGTGCATTTATTCAAGCATTAATCGATTTTCTGATCGTGGCTTTTGTGATTTTTATGATACTGCGTATGATCAACAAGATGAAACGAGCGGAAGAAGAGGCGCCCGAGGAGCCATCAGAGGATGTGGTTCTGCTTACTGAAATTCGGGACTTACTGAAAAAACAGTAGCTCGTATAGTTAACAAACGCGTATGAGGGAATCAATGTTCGCAGATAGCCGTGGTCATACTATTACCTGTAACAGTGCTGAAGTTGCCACTAGCTGTGCGCTCGCCATGGACCACTACATGGAGCGTAAGAGTGATGTTGCAGCGCAGCTACAATCGGCGATTGAACAAGATCCTGAATGCGCGTTTGCGCACGCTGTCATGGGGTTGATGTTGCACGGTGCAAAGCACATTGCACTTCAACCCATGATGATGACATCGTTAGAGAATGCAAAAAAATATTCCTCTGGAATATCGGAACGAGAACAAAGCTATGTCGATGCATTGTCGTTTGCATCGGTTGGTCAATTGGAAAAATCCGTTGCCTGTTACGAGCGCATACTCGAAAAAAATCCTACCGATGGTTTTGCCTTGAGCCTCTGTCAGGCTGAATTGTTCTGGCTGGGTGACATGGATCGATCCCTCGCTGCATCAACATCTGTGTCTGATCACTGGACCGAAAATGTGTCGGGTTACAGTGAATATCTGGGTATGCATGCTTTCGATCTTGAAGAAGCTGGCCAGTATGATAAAGCGGAACGCGTGGGACGGAACGCGGTAGAGCTAAACACCTCGAATATCTGGGCAACACACGCAGTGGCGCATGTGCTGTATATGCAAGGCAGACACTCCGAGGGTGTCGATTGGATATCCGGTGTGCAAGGCAACTGGGAGGGTGTTGGACAAATGCAATTTCATGTGTGGTGGCATAAGTGCCTCTTTCACATTGAGCGTGCAGAGTTCGATGCCGCACTCGACGGGTACGATAGCTGGGTGCGTAACAAGGAGCATGAGCTGGTTAAAGCCATGCCAGATCTCTATATTGATTTACAAAATGGTGCATCATTGCTGTGGCGCCTTGAGTTGCATGGAGTGGATGTTGGCACGAGATGGAATGAAATGGCCGAGCTAGTCGCCACACGCGTCAGCGATTTATCCAGTCCGTTTACCAGTGCGCACTTTGCGATTATTCTGGCAGCGGTTGGAAATTTTGACTTATGCAATCAGCTGATAGAAGCAATGGAAGAGTTTACTGCGTCGACTGATAAAACGTTATCTGCTCACTACGCCAAAGGTGCGGTGCCAGCAGCGAAAGCCGCAGTTGCCCATAGGCAAGGAGATTACGCTGAGGTTGTCTCTTTGTTGTATCCGGTCAGGTTTAATCTTGGGATGATGGGCGGTAGTCATGCACAACAAGATCTGTTCTATCAAATTCTGCTCGATGCGGTTGCGCGAACTCAAGATAAGCAGGCTGTCGATTTATTACTCAATGAAATTGAACAGATCGGCTTTGTGGAACCTGCGCAACTGAGTGCCTATCGTTTAATTGCGTTACGCTAGGTGCGTGGCGTCAGTTCTTGGCGTCGCCCATTGTTCATAGCTCAGTTTAAATAGTCCGAATAGCCCGTGCTCAACAAGCATTGCAGCGTGGCGATGTATTTCGTTCAAGAGATTGGCTGCGAAGTACCGCTAATCAGTATGGCTCGGCATGGTCGTGGGCCGCTCGTTAATCGCTAGAGGAAGCTAAGAACCAGTGCGCAGGATGCGCACTGGTGGTATTTGGATGTTTGCAAAAGCCGCTAACTAGCGGCTTTTTTTACGACTCGCTCATATCTGGCATAGCGACAACATTGTAGCCACCATCAACGTAAATAATCTGCCCGGTTATTCCTGACGACATGGAAGACGCAAGGAACGCAGCGGTATCACCGACTTGTTCTATTGTGGTGTTCTCGCGCAAAGGCGAAACACCGGATACGTGTCCGAGCAATTTTTTAAAGTTACCGATTCCTGCTGCAGCAAGTGTTTTAATCGGGCCTGCGGAAATCGCATTGACCCTTATGCCATTCTGCCCAAGTGAATTGGCCATAAAGCGTGTGTTTGCTTCCAATGATGCTTTGGCAAGCCCCATTACATTGTAGTTGGGCATAGCTCTAACAGCGCCAAGATAAGAAAGCGTAATCAGTGATGCGCCAGAATTGAGTGTGGGGCGTGCTGCTTTGGCAAGGGCTGCAAAGCTGTACGAGCTGACATCGTGTGCGATGCGAAACGATTCTCGATCGACCGAGTCCAGGTAATCGCCATCGAGCGCTTCACGAGGTGCGAATGCCACGGCGTGAACAAAGCCATCGAAGTTACCCCATTCGTTTTTTAGTGAACCAAAAAGATCATCAATTTGTTTGTCTTCGCTAACATCGCAAGGCAGTACCAGTGTAGAGCCGCACTCAGCAGCCATATCGATAACACGGTCTTTTAATCTGTCGTTTTGATACGTGAAGGCCAGGGTAGCGCCTTCTCTATGCATGGATTGAGCGATACCCCAGGCGATTGAACGCTTACTCGCCACACCAATAATTAATATGCGTTTACCGTCTAAGATACCCATGCCTAGCTCTCCGATGTGTTGAGAATAATCTCTAGCAGTTTTTCGTAAATGATAGAAAGCGAATCGATGTCATCACAACTGATGCGCTCGTTTGTTTGATGTATGGTGGCGTTCAACGGCCCGAATTCAATAACCTGTGCGCATGACTTTGCGATAAATCGGCCATCTGATGTGCCGCCACCTGTGTCTAATGTCGATTCTACATTAACCACACTACCGATAGCTTGTCGCATCGCATCGGTGAGCGACCCGGTGGGCGTCAGAAACGGTGCGGCAGATTCATTCCATTTAATGTCTGCTGCTATGCCGTGTTTGCCAATGAGCTGGTCAACCTGTTCTTGAATCTGTTTGCTCGTAATAGCCGGGCTGAATCGCAAATTAAAATCCACTGTTAGCGAACCTGGAATGACGTTACCTGCGCCAGTTCCAGCGGCGATATTGGAAATTTGTAGGGTGGTGGCGGGAAAATTCTCATCGCCTTCGTCCCACTTTATGCAGACCAACTCATCGAGAAACTTAAACGCCTTGTGCACGGGGTTGTCAGCCAAGTGAGGATACGCGACATGCCCTTGCTTACCATGCACAACTAGCTTGGCGCTTAGTGAACCACGACGACCGTTTTTTATCGTATCGCCAAGTTGATTAACACTGGTGGGTTCGCCGACAACACAATAATGAATGGCTTCGTTTCTGGAGTGCAGTGCTTCAACAACTTTTTTTGTGCCGTTGACGGCGGGCCCTTCTTCATCACTCGTTAAGAGTATGGCCAGCGAGCCCTGCATCGGTTGGCCTGACGCAACGAAGCGTTCCATTGCGGTAACCATCGCAGCAACACTGCCTTTCATATCTGCTGCACCGCGACCACACAGATGTCCATCTTCAATCGTTGCCGAGAAGGGTGGGTTGGTCCAGTCTGCTTCGTTGCCAACTGGCACCACATCGGTGTGACCGGCGAACACGAGAACGGGTTCATCCGTTCCGAGCCTTGCCCATAAATTATCGACATCGCCAAATCGCATATGCTCTATGGAGAAGCCCAGCGGTTGCAGGCGATTCGCAATGAGTTTCTGACAGCCTTCATCTGCGGGCGTAACTGATGCGCGTTGCACTAAATCGATGAGTAGGGCGATGGTTTCACTGTGCTGGGATTTGGTATTCAATTTATCGTTATAGCCGTTCAATTAGCATGCTCGCAAGTTCTGAGCGTTGGTCGTGGTCTGAAAGCGGTTGGTTGTTTTTGTCGGTAACAAAGAACACATCTTCGATTCGTTCACCCAGCGTGCCTATTCTGGCTGCTTGGACGATAACGCCTGCGCGCAAAAACACACGACCAATGCTGGACAATATTCCTGGCCGGTCAGCAGCAATAATATGCACTTCGGTGCAATCAGCGTTGTCGTCGAATTCAACTGTGGTGGGAATACTGAAGTGGCGTTGTTGCCGCGATGTGCGTCGCGTGGCACCCAATGCCGGAATGTCTTGAGGGGTGCTTAGCTCAGTTTGTAGCGCCTTGCGTATTTGCTCAACACGTGTAGATTCGGTTATTAGCGCGCCATCAGATTCCAGCACATAAAACGTATTTAGAGCATGGTTCTCGGCTGTGGTATTGATGGTTGCTGACTGTACGTCGAGGTGTAGCTGGTCGAGCACTGTGGTGATAAGCGCGAACAATGATGGTGAGTCGGGTGAATAGATGAGTATTTCGGTTGAGCCACGGGTTTGTGATTGTCGCAACGATACCAGCGGCCCGGGCGTATTCTCATTGGTCAGTATGGTTTCTGTGTGGCGTGCTATCTCGGTTGCCGGGTATTGCTTGAAGTACTCATCGCCCAATCTTTCCCACAGACTTTCCATGCGCTCCTTTTCCAGTCCGGATTCACTGAGTAAATTCAGAGCGTGCATTTGGCGCTGCCAGATCATGTCGACACTGTCCACGGGATTGTCCAGGCCACGTTGCAGTAGCAGGGCGGTTGATTGGTAAAGCTGCTGTAATAGACTTTCCTTGAAAGAGTTCCACAGTTCAGGGTTGGTCGCGCGAATGTCGGCAACCGTTAACAGGTACAAATGATTCAGCTTGTTCAATGTCCCGATCTGACTGGCGAATTCAATTTGCACCGCAGGGTCGGTGATGTCTTTACGTTGTGCTGTTGTCGACATCAGTAGGTGGTGTTTTACCAGCCATCGAACCAGGTCTGTTTCTTCTTCTTTTAGTTCATGCTGCTGACAAAAAATCTCTGCATCAACCGCACCGAGCAGGCTATGGTCTCCATCGCGACCTTTGGCTATGTCGTGGAACAGCCCTGCAATGTAGAGTAGCTCTGGTCGGGGCAATTGCTGAGCAACGAAGCCACATAGCGGGTATTCGTGAGTGTACTCAGGTAGTGCGAATCGGCGTAAATTTCTGATGACATAAATGGTGTGTTCATCGACGGTATAGATGTGGAACAAGTCGTACTGCATACGCCCGACTATGGCATCAAACGCCGGTATATAGGCTGCTAAAACACCATAGCGATTCATCATGCGAATTTTTCGAGTGAGCTTGTTCGGGCTCGAAAAAATCTTTAAGAACAGCTCACGCACGCGTGGGTTTTTCCGGTATTCATCGTCGATTAAATGCAAATGCGACCGGATAAGACGTACGGTATTACTGCGAATGTTCTCTGCACCGGTTGTATCACCAAATAACAGAAACACTTCCAGTAGTGCTGAAGGATGATCCTTGAAAATATTTTCGTGGGTCACTTCCAGAAACCCATTTCGCACCTGAAAGCGTTTGTTGATTAAGGTTGGCTCGGTAGAGGCGGTTACGCCCGATATGACACCACCTATTCCTTGTAAAATAATGTCGTTTAATCGTTGTAGCTCCATCACGTTTCGATAAAACAGTTGCATAAGTTGCTCTATGCTGGCGTTGTTTTCATCATTGTTAAAACCGAACGCGTGGGCGATATCTCGCTGGTGATCGAACAACAAACGGTCTTCGCGTTTATTACTGTGGTGATGCAGCAAGAAGCGAATTTTCCAAAGCAACTCCAGACCGGTGCTAAGCACATCGAACTCTGCCTGAGTCAGAATCTCATGGGTAACCAGGTCGTTTAAATCACGTGTGCCGAACTGGCGTTGACTAATCCATGAGATCGTCTGGATATCGCGTAAACCACCCAGACTTTCCTTAACGTTCGGCTCAAGCCGATAAGCGTTAGTTTGAAACCGGTCATGACGTGCGAGTTGTTCCTGCATTTTGGCATCAAAAAAAGCAGCGGAGTCCCACATGTTGCTTGGTGCCGTGACCGTTCGCATTTGTTCGAATAGTTTGCCGTCACCACAAAGCAGTCGGGATTCCATGAGGTTGGTAATGACGGTGGCATCGTTACGAGCTTCGGCTTCACATTCTTCGACGGTACGAACGCTATGACCAATATCCAAGCCAAGGTCCCAAAGGTTTGTTACCCATTCACTCAGATGTTGGGCTTGCTCATCGGTTGCGGGTTCTTCTAGCAGGATGCCAATGTCTATATCGGAGTGGGGGTGTAACTCGCCTCGACCGTAACCACCCACTGCGATTAATTCCATACCAACGAACTTGTCTGCCTGCGATTGCCATAAACGCGTGAACACAAGGTCGGTCACTTCGGTTTGCCAGTGCAGCAAATTTGCAGCTGATGCGCCTTTTAAAAACGCTTCATGTATAGTCTTGCGCCCCTGAATAAGTGCCTGCTTGCAAGTCACTGCGTTGTTGGGGTTCGCATCCAGCAGCTTGGTAATTGCGGTGAGATCAAGCTGCATAATATTGTCGGCTGTTGTGTTCACAAGTGATTTGGTGGAAGCGTGTTGTTATAGCGTTTTGTTGTCACCCAGTGTCAGCAGCTCATAACCATCGTCGGTTACCAGTACCGTGTGTTCCCACTGCGCCGACAGACTTCTGTCTTTTGTGACAACGGTCCAATCATCCCCGAGTAACCGGGTGTGGCGCTTGCCCTGATTAATCATGGGTTCGATGGTAAAGGTCATGCCTGCGCGTAATTCCAGACCTTTACCCGGTTTGCCGTAGTGAAGCACCTGAGGGTCTTCGTGAAAGCTTGTGCCAATACCGTGGCCGCAGTATTCGCGCACAACCGAATAGCGCTCGGCTTCTGCATAGCTTTGAATAGCGTGGCCGATGTCTCCCAGTGTGGCCCCGGGACGAACCACCTTGATACCGCGCACCATGGCTTCATAGGCCGCTTCGCAGAGTCTTTGGGCATGCGGCTGTGGTTTGCCGACGTAATACATGCGGCTGGTATCGCCAAAATAACCATCTTTAATAACGGTTACATCGATATTGACGATATCGGTTTTCTTCAGCACGCGATCGCTCGGGATGCCATGACAGATTTGCTGATTGATGGAGGTGCAGATGGATTTCGGGAACCCTTTGTAATTGAGGGTAGCGGGCGTGCCGCCCTGGACATTGACGATATGCTCATGGCAGATGTCATTGAGCTCGTCGGTTGTCACGCCGGGCACCACATGCTCTGTGATGAGATCGAGCACCTCGCTGGCCAATCGGCCTGCAGTGCGCATTTTTTCAATATCTTCCGGACTTTTCAGCTTGATAGACATAAATGTTACGAAAACAGAGTATTTGAAACCGCCCTAGTGTACCGTGCTGGCCCCGTTTGTGTTATAAAGGTTGGCTGACTGGAGCCGGATTCGGCGCCAGCAATTTCACACGCAAATCCATCAGGCCCAGCCGGGTGCCGTCGTGACCAGCCGCTGCTACTTCAATCGTACCAGTTCAGGTTATCTTCGGTCTGCTGAGGTCGGTTTGCGGAGGCCAAACCCAATACAGGAATAGAATTATGGCTACTGTCACTATGCGCCAGATGCTTGAAGCTGGCGTGCATTTCGGGCATCAAACCCGTTACTGGTCACCAAAGATGGCGCAATACATCTATGGTGAGCGCAACAACATCCACATTTTCAACCTCGAAAGCAGTTTGCCTGCGTTGAACGATGCTGCCAATTTTCTAGGCAAAATCGCCAGCAAAAATGGTCGAGTGTTGTTTGTAGGTACGAAGCGAGCTGCTCGCGATGCGATAAAAGATGCTGCCACTGAATGCAACATGCCTTATGTAAACCGGCGCTGGTCTGGTGGCATGATGACTAATTTCAAAACCGTGAAGGTCTCTGTAAAGCGATTGCTGGAGCTTGAAGCCATGCAGGCAGACGGTGGGTTTGATCGTCTGAGCAAAAAAGAGGCGCTCGGTTTAACCCGTGAGCATGAGAAGCTTGAGAAAACCATGGGTGGTATCAAGCACATGGAACGGCTTCCAGATGCGTTGTTCATCGTCGATGTCGGTCATGAGCGTATTGCTGTTGCCGAGGCAAATAAGCTGGGTATTCCGGTTGTCGCCGTTGTTGATAGTAACAACACGCCAGATGGCGTGGACTATGTTGTGCCGGGTAACGACGACGCTATTCGTGCGATTCAACTTTATGCCAATGCAATCAGTGGCGCCGTGAACGATGGCAAGCGCGCATCGGGCAATATGGAAGAAGAGATGGTTGCTGCGGCTGAGCCGGCCCCGGCCCCTGCAGCAGAGGCGGCTCCAGCTGCCGAAGCGGCTCCTGCGTCAGACGCGCCTGCGACAGATGCTGCTCCAGTGGCAGATGAAGCTGCGGCGAAAGCCGAAGCCGAGGCAGCGATTAATGATGCAGCGGCAGCCGGTGATACAGCACCGGCTGGCGATGCCAGCTAAACAGAATATATTCGGAGATAATTAAGATGCAAATTAGCGCGTCGATGGTTAAAGAGCTGCGTGAGCGCACTGGTGCGGGCATGATGGAGTGCAAGAAAGCGCTCACAGAAGCTGCAGGTGATATGGAAGCTGCGGTAGAGCAGATGCGTATCTCAGGTCTTGCGAAAGCTGACAAGAAGTCCGGTAACACGGCAGCCGAAGGTGTGGTCGAGATAAAGCTCTCTGACGACGGCAAGCGTTTCGCTATGGTTGAAATTAACAGTCAGACAGATTTTGCAGCCAAATCTGAAGACTTTATCGGCTTTGTTAATGCGGTAACGCAGGCTGTGCTCGATGACCAGCCAGCGTCTGTTGAAGACATAAAGATCGACGGTCGTGATGTCGAAGAAGTCAGAAAAGAATTGGTGGCCAAAATAGGTGAAAATATTCAGGTTCGACGCTTTGAAGCGGGCACCAGTAGCGGCGGTACGTTAGCGCAATATTCGCATAGCGGTCGCATTGGTGTTGTCACTGAAGTGGTTGGTGGTGATGCTGCTCTGGCAAAAGACATTGCCATGCATGTGGCAGCGAACAAGCCACATTGCGTTGATGAGTCAGGCGTTCCGGCAGAAATGCTGGAAAAAGAGAAGTCAATCTTGATGGCCGAAGCTGCCGAGAGTGGCAAGCCTGCTGAAATCATCGAAAAAATGGTAGAAGGTCGAGTGCGCAAATACTTGGCTGATATCACGTTGATTGGCCAGCCATTCGTTAAAGACCCGGATCAAACCGTTGAGAAATTATTGAAAGCGGCCGGTGCATCGGTTACCGCATTTCATCGGCTCGAAGTTGGTGAAGGCATCGAGAAAAAGGTTGAAAACTTTGCCGATGAAGTCATGGCTCAGGTGCGAGGAGAGTGATAGCGGCTGCTTGATAAGAAGCGCAACTATTGCCTAGTAAAAAATCGAAAGCCGGGCGCCGCCCGGCTTTTTTATATCAGCAAATCAGGTAACAGATCATGATTGAGACGGTCCGCCCAGCTTATAAAAGAATATTGCTCAAGCTAAGTGGTGAGGCATTGATGGGCGATCTTGACTATGGAATCGACCCTGCCTATATCCGGCAAATGGCCTTGGATGTTAAGGCTGTGAGTGATATCGGTGTTGAGGTTGCCATGGTTATTGGTGGTGGTAATATCTTCCGTGGCGCAGGTTTGGCTGAAGCTGGAATGGACCGGGTGACAGGTGATCACATGGGCATGTTGGCAACGGTGATTAATTGCTTGTCTATGCAGGATGCTATCGAAAATGCAGGCGCCTATTGTCGCGTCATGTCGGCGCTGCCAATAAACAATGTGTGCGAAGACTATATTCGACGTCGAGCGGTCCGTCATCTGGAAAAAGGTCGGATAGTTTTGTTTGCAGCGGGTACGGGCAATCCGTTTTTCACCACCGACTCAGCAGCGAGTTTAAGAGCCATTGAGGTCGGCGCTGATGTCATGATCAAGGGTACTAAGGTTGACGGTATCTACGACAAAGATCCAATGAAGCACGACGATGCGAAACGCTACGATCAAATCAGTTTCGATGACGCAATCCAGCAAAAGCTTGGGGTGATGGATACCACGGCTATCGTGCTTTGTAGGGATAATCAGCTACCGGTAAAAGTGTTTAATATGAATGCTAGTGGTGATTTGATGCGCCTGGTTATGGGTGAAGATGTTGGTACTACTGTAAGTTGAGGCAAACGTTATGATCGACGATATCTTAAAAGATGCAAAGCAGCGCATGAGCAAAAGCGTTGAAGCGCTTGAAAATGAACTCTCTCGTATGCGCACAGGCAGAGCTCATCCAAGCCTGCTCGAACATGTAAAGGTTGACTACTACGGTTCTGAAACGCCGTTGAGCCAGGTCGCGAACATCAACACCGACGATGCTCGCACACTAACGGTGACACCTTGGGAGCCACCTATGGTGGCGGCGATTGAAAAAGCCATTATCAACTCCGATTTAGGCTTAAACCCCAACACGGCAGGAACCGTTATTCGCGTACCTGTTCCGCCAATGACTGAAGAGCGTCGCCGTGACATGGTTAAAGTGGTGCGTGGCGAAGCCGAAGGTGGACGGGTTGCGGTACGAAACGTTCGACGCGACGCCAACGGTGATCTTAAAGATCTGGAAAAAGAGAAAGAAATCTCTAAAGATGAACTGCGTAAAAGCGAGGAAGCAGTGCAGAAGCTCACCGATGCAGCCATTGCACAGATAGACGAGCTGCTGCAGAAAAAAGAAGGCGAGTTAATGGAAGTTTAGCGGGCATTGCTAAGCTTGGGTTTCCAGTAGATGTTAGACACAAAAAGCCGACGGTTTTTCTCATGAATGCATCAGCCTCGACCATGCCAAAACACGTGGCAATTATTATGGATGGCAATGGTCGCTGGGCGAAAAACCGCAGCTTGCCAAGAGCAGCAGGACATCGGGCGGGCTTTCACACCACGCGCGATATCGTGGAAGCTTGTGGTCGTCGGAAAATTTCTGCTCTCACACTGTTTGCGTTCTCCAGTGAAAACTGGGCCCGCCCTGAACAGGAAGTGGGTTTATTGATGGACCTTTTTCTACGCGGCCTGAAAAGCGAGGTCAGCAGTCTTCGCGACAACAATGTGCGTGTTGGATTCATCGGTGAACGTTCCGCTTTTTCAGAAAAATTGCAAAACGAAATGCTGCACGCAGAATCGGTTACTGCAGATAATGACGGTTTACGATTAACCATCGCCGTTAACTATGGTGGCCGATGGGATATCGTGAACGCCACGAAGAAAATAGCCACGCAAGTCAAAGAGGGCGTATTAGAGCCTGAGGATATCTCCATTGATAACTTCTCAGCGGCGGTAACTTTATCCGACTTACCCGAGCCGGATTTGTTCATTCGTACCGGTGGAGAGAAGCGCATCAGCAATTACTTGCTCTGGCACCTTGCCTACACAGAGCTTTACTTCACAGACGTGCTATACCCTGACTTTAATGACGATGAGCTTGAGCAAGCATTACATTTCTATGCAGGACGCCAACGTCGCTTCGGCAAGACCGGTGAACAGGTAATGGGTAAACATGCTTAAAGAACGAGTTATTACAGCAGGCGTTTTGCTGGTTGGATTTGCGTTATTACTCACTTTATCCTCGCCAACCGTTTTCGCATTTTTTATGGCACTGATTGTTGCAGCCGCCGCATGGGAATGGAGCCGCTTGTGTGGTCTGAAGCATGAACACGCGCAAACCGCGTTCGCAACCCTCGTTGGAGTCATTGCCTTGCTCGCAATGCATTCCGCGCTTGCCGATTCCCTTATCAAGTGGGTGGCGCTGATTGGTTTGCTTTTTTGGGTGAGCGTGCCGGTCCAGTTCTATTTGAATCCTGTACTACCAGCTGTACAAAAAACACAAACGGGATGGTTGGTTCTTGGCGCGTTGATACTCCCTATCGCTGTATTGTGTATTCACTATTTACGTAGCTATGCTCCTGCTGCCTCTAATGCATTGCTGTTGTACGCTTTGTCCGTGGTTTGGGTTATGGACATTGGTGCCTATTTTGTTGGCCGACGATTCGGCCAGAAAAAGCTTGCTCCGCTCATCAGTCCGGGGAAATCCTGGGAAGGTGTTTATGGAGGATTGGCCTGTTCCGCATTGTTGTTTTTAATCGTGTTAGTGCTTGGAAACTGGCCCGAAGGCAGCGCGTACAAACTTCTTATTGCAACGCTAATGGCGGCTGCATTTTCAGTTGTGGGTGATTTGTTTGAGAGTCGTATGAAGCGTGCTGCAAGCATGAAGGACAGCTCACAATTGTTACCCGGCCATGGTGGTGTGCTTGATCGCATCGACGGTGTCATCGCAGCTATTCCGTTGTTTGTGTTTTTCTGGGCCTGGATGTGAGCTTGGCGTCGTCAGTTGCCATTCCGTCTGTTGCTATTCCATCCGTTGCCATTCTAGGATCAACAGGGTCAATTGGGCAAAGTACTCTCGACGTTATCAGACTGAATCCTGATCGATACCGCGTTTATATGCTTTCGGCTAATCGCAATGTCGAGTCGATGCTTGCGCAGTGCGAACAGTTTAAACCGCACTACGCCATCATGCAGAACGAGCAAGCGGCTGAGCAATTGCAGGCTCAGATTCAACAAAAAGCATTACCAGTAACCGTCTTGCAGGGCGATCAGGCCATGTGCGATGTTGTGGCGTCGACTGAGGTTGATATCGCTGTTGCGGCCATTGTCGGGGCTGCCGGATTGCTGTCTACGCTTGCCGCTGCCAAAGCCGGTAAACGCGTTGTGTTGGCTAATAAAGAGGCTCTGGTCATGAGTGGCTCTTTGCTAATGCAGAGCGCAGAAGACTCTGGTGCGTTAATTATGCCGACTGATAGTGAGCATAATGCGATATTCCAATGCATGGCTGATCATTCTTTGAGCAAAAGTGAAGCGGGAATAGAAAAAATTCTGCTAACCGGCTCCGGTGGTCCATTACGGAACTGTTCGAAAACAGAGCTAAGTGTTGTAACGCCGCAACAAGCATTGAAGCACCCTAACTGGAGCATGGGGCCCAAGATCTCCATCGACTCAGCCACTCTCATGAACAAAGGTTTAGAGGTCATAGAGGCGTGTACGTTGTTCTCGCTGGAGTTGTCGGATATCGATGTACTCATTCATCCGGAAAGCGTGATTCATTCCATGGTGCATTATCGCGATGGATCGGTGTTAGCCCAGCTGGGGCGGCCTGACATGCGTACGCCCATCGCTCACGCACTGGCCTGGCCTGAGCGAATCCACTCCGGGGTTGAGCCACTGGATTTCACCAAAATAGCAGGTCTTCACTTTGAAGCACCCGATGTGGACAGGTTTCCGTGCTTGCGTTTGGCGTATGAGGCAATGCGTACGGGAGGGACTGCTCCAACGGTATTGAATGCTGCAAATGAAGTCGCTGTCGATGCCTTTCTCAACGGGAATGTCTCTTTTTTACAACTAGCCCAGCTGGTTGAAGATACATTGTCATACGCAAAAATCTCCCCAGCGACCGATTTGGCAACTATCATTGAAGCGGACAAACATGCACGAATTCTGGCGGGTACTAAACTAAAAGAACTGCGTGTCTAAAGCTTCATAACGAATCAATGTTTTCATGTTCAGCAACGTAGCATTCAGCGCAATCGCATTCATCATTGCGTTGGGTATTCTTATCGCAATCCACGAGTTCGGGCACTTTTGGGTTGCTCGTCGTGTCGGCATAAAAGTGCTGCGCTTTTCCATTGGTATGGGGAAGTCGCTGTGGACACGAGTTGGAAAAGTCGATAATACCGAATTCACCATCGCCGCCATTCCATTAGGCGGCTACGTCAAAATGCTCGATGAGCGGGTAGACGATGTCCCCCCCGGAGAACGACACCGTTCGTTTAATCAACAATCGCTGTCGGCCCGCACCGCGGTCGTTATTGCCGGTCCACTGGCCAATTTTCTGCTGGCCATTGTCGCTTACTGGCTTGTGTTCATTATTGGCATTAGTGGTATTTCGCCGTTGCTTGGACCTGTTGCACCAGACTCCCCGGCGGCGATGGGCGGGTTTCAGAGTGAAGACCGACTGTTGTCGATTAATGGCAAGGCAACACCTTCTTGGAACGATGCGCGCCTGACTTTGCTCGATTCGAGTCTGAATTCCAACGAAACAACGGTTGTCGAAGTTGAAACCGCGTCTGGCGCGCGGGTCACCAGAGAACTGGTGTTAACCGATATCGATGTGCTGAAAAGCACCGGCGACCCAGTTGCCAAAATGGGCTTTTCTGCCTGGTACCCTGAAATCAAACCAGTTATTGGTACGGTTATAGAAAATCAGCCTGCCGCCGCGGCCGGTATGCAAGCCGGTGACATTGTGCGTTCGGTCGATGGAAAACCGATTGACACGTGGTTTGATTTTGTCGATGTAGTCAAACCCAATGCCAACGTCGCATTACAAATGGTGGTAGAGCGTAACGGCAGCTTGGTCGACTTAACGCTAACGCCTGCGGCCGTAGAGGTGCAGGGCGAAACCATTGGCAGAGTGGGTGTCAGCGAGAACCAATCTGCCGGTTTATACGATAAAGTCCGCACGACAGTGCGTTACCCACTTGGCACCGCGTTTGTAAAAGCACTGCATCGCACGTGGGATATGACCACTCTTACGCTGCGCATGCTCGGCAAGCTGGTGACTGGTCAGGCATCGCTGGATAACATCAGTGGGCCTATCAGTATCGCGCAGTTCGCAGGGCAGTCAGCATCTATTGGTGTTGATCACTACATCAATTTTATCGCCATGATCAGTATTAGCCTGGCAGTGCTTAATCTGTTGCCCATACCCATGCTCGATGGTGGGCATCTGGTTTATTTTGCGGTTGAGGCGATTACCCGCAAACCTGTATCCGAGCGCATCCAGCTTTTTGGTCAGCAATTGGGTCTGGTGGTGCTGGGTGGTTTGATGTTTCTTGCTTTCTACAATGATATCTGGCGGTTGGTTCAATGAGGCTTTTCGCTACCGCAATAAAGCTACTTTGCCTGCTTGCGTTCACATACAGCTGCTCGGTGCATGCACAACAAGCGCAAAGCTTTGTCGTAGGCGATATTGTTGTTGAGGGTAATGAGCGTATCGACCTGGGCACCATACTGAATTATCTGCCGGTACGCACCAGAGATAGTTTTGATCCCAGACGAGATGGCCCGCGAGCACTGCGAGCACTTTACGATACCGGCTTGTTCAGCGACGTTGTGCTTAAACAACGCGATTCAAATATTTTGTTGGTTGAGGTGGTCGAACGTCCTTCCATCGGTAGCATCACGATCGATGGCAACCAGAAAATACCCAAAGACGAATTAACAGCAAGCTTACGCCAAGCCGATATTGCGCTGGGCCGCGTGTATAACCGTTCGTTACTTGAAACGGTAGAGCGGGAGTTACGTCGTGTGTATTTCAGTGCCGGGAACTACGGCAGTGAAATTGACATTAACGTCAAAGAGCTTGAACGCAATCGTGTTGCGCTGGATATCGACATAACGGAAGGTGCTATTGCGAAAATCCAGCACATCAATATTGTAGGCAATAAGTCGTATTCGGAAGAAACACTGGTTGATCTTTTGCAGTCGGCCGAATACACGCCCAATCCGTTTAGCACGCGTGATGAATATTCTCAGGTAAAACTGGCCGCTGATATTGAAACCTTACGATCATTTTATCTCGATAGAGGCTTTACTCGATTCGATGTCGTATCCACGCAAGTATCCATTTCACCGGACAAGCGCGACATTTTCGTTGTCATCAATATTGATGAAGGCGATCGCTACACGGTGCGCGACGTTAACCTGCGAGGACAGCTCGATGTGCCTGAGCAAGAGTTACTGGATTTAATCGAAATTGAAGAAGGTGATGTGTTTGCGCGTAAAGACATTGTGCGTAGCAGTAACGCCATTACCGATAGATTAGGTCAGGATGGGTTCGCATTCGCCGAAGTCGATGTGCTACCTGATGTCGATGATGAATCAAAAGACGTTGGCTTAACCTTCGTGGTGAACCCAGGTAAACGGGTTTATGTTCGTCGTATCGTGTTTACCGGGCAATACAAAACGCGTGATGAAGTTTTGCGTCGGGAAATGCGACAATTTGAAGGCAGTCGTTTTTCTCCGGCGTTGGTCAATCGGTCACGAATTCGTTTGCAACGTTTAGCTTTTATGCAAAGCGTGAGCATCAGTACGCCAAGAGTCCCTGGTACGGATGATCAGGTTGATCTTGAAGTGACTGTACAAGAGGGGCCTTCCGGTTCTTTTAGTGCGGGGTTTGGTTATGGCACTGAAGGCGCAACTGTCAGCTTGGCATTTTCGCAGGAGAATTTATTCGGCACCGGTCAGAGCATGAAGTTTGCGTTCGATAACTCCGATACCACACGGCAACTCTCCCTGTCGCTTCGTAACCCGTACTTCACTGACGATGGAATAAGCAGAACAGTACGTGCGTTTATTTCTGAGACCGACACCTCCAACTCGACAGCTCGCACAACCTACCTGAGTAGTACACGCGGTGCGAGCGTAAGCTTTGGCGTGCCGCTCAGTGAGTTTTCAACTTTTCGAGTTGGTGCAGGGTATGAACGCACGGAAATCGGACAAACCAGTTCCACACCCGATGACATCAATGCGTTTGTCGATGAAAACGGTGACACATACGATTTATGGACATTTAATCTTGGCTTCTCGTACGATACTCGCAACAGAACCGTGTTTGCCACAAAAGGGTTTGTGAACCGGTTTAACGTCGATTTCAGCGTACCCGGTAGTGACATAACCTATGTAAAAGCAGGTTATAACTTCGAATACTTCTATCCGCTCACGGAGCGCTACACGTTCTCCACGACCATTCAGGTGGATGGCGGTGGTGGGTATGGCGATTTCAAGCGCATCCCGTTTTTCAAGCGTTACTTTGCCGGTGGAATCAGAACTTTGCGTGGCTACGATAGTGGCTCACTGGGACCGCTTGATTCGGTCGGTAACGCCTCTGGCGGGGACTTCCGAACATTGGGCACCGTTGAGCTGATCTTCCCGCCGCCGTTCGTTGAGGAACCAGGGGCGACCCGGTTTAGTCTGTTCACGGATTTTGGTAATGTGTACAGCGAATACGACGATTTTGATGCGGATGAGTTCCGAGGGTCGTACGGTGTCGCATTTGTGTGGCTATCTCCGGTGGGGCCATTGACTTTTAGCTACTCCGCACCCTATAACGATAGGCCCGACGACAGGCGAAGGGAATTCCAATTTACTATTGGCTCCATTTTCTAGATGTGGGATAAAAATGCCACACGAGGATTTGCATGTGATTAGAGCGACAGACAGCTTTTTCCGATTGAGGTACGCAGTAGTTGCGTTCCTGCTCGGTTTGTTGCTGGCGGCCTTACCCGTTCAGGCAGACAAGCTTGAAAGCGATGGCGCTGCGTTGTCTCGCATAGGATTTGTTGATATACCGTATTTGATCGACAAAGCGCCTCAGGCACTCGAAGCAGAACAACGATTAGAAACTGAGTTTGCACCACGTCAAGCAGAGCTTAAACGTCAACGTGATGAATTGGCTGAACTCACTGCCAGATTAAATGACAACACGCTGGAGTTGGCTGAGGCCGATCAGATCCGCCTCGATCGGGAAACGCGCGGCCTGGAACGACGCATAAAGCGTTCCGAACAAGACTTTCGCGAAGAGCTTAATATCCAGAAAAACAACGAATTCAAAAAAGTGCGCATACTCGTGCTTGAGGCCATTGCACGATTTGGCAAAACGAATCAATACGATCTTATCGTCAGCGATGGTGTGCTGTTCGCTGCAAAACGAATTGATGTAACAGAGCGAATTCTGGAAAGTCTCGTTAAAGAGAATTTGCGACTGCAATCGGCGAACTAGATTACGTTGCCCGAACTTTATTAACGCCCGTTAGAGACGCCTCACGTGAAGCTTGCCGATTTAGCGGATGCACTCGACCTTGAATTGCACGGCGATCCTGAACACACTATTCAGCGTCTGGGCCCTATTGCCACAGCTCAGCAAAACGAGCTGAGCTTCGTCGTTAGTCCTCGTTATCGTGAACAGCTTGCAGCCAGTAAAGCGGGTGCTGTTATCGTGCCTGAATCGATGGCTCATCAGGTGTCTGGTAATTATCTTGTTTCCACGAACCCTTATGCGAGCTACGCCAGAGCCTCCTGGTTGCTAGAGCGTGAAATCTTGCCCGAAGCGGGCATTTCGGAATCTGCAAGTATTAACCCTAGCGCCACTATCAGTCCTACCGCCAGCATTGGTGCGTACAGCGTTATCGGTGCGAATGTCAGCATTGCCCCAGACGCTGTTATTGGTGAGCATTGTATTATCGGCGACAATGTCCGGATTGGTGCACGAACGCGCTTGTTCCCTCGGGTAAGCATCTATCACGCCTGCCAACTCGGTGAAGATTGTCGTGTTCAAAGTGGTGCCGTTATTGGTTCGGAAGGGTTTGGCTTTGCGTTTGACAAAGGTTGGTACGCTATTCATCAAACCGGGTTTGTACTAATAGGAAACAAAGTGCACATTGGGGCCAACACCACCATCGATCGCGGTGCCATAGAAAACACGGTTATTGCCGACGGCGTGATTCTGGACAACCAGATTCAGATTGCTCATAACGTTCGAATTGGCGAGAATAC
>CAKZUP010000059.1 GCA_937922945.1 uncultured Granulosicoccaceae bacterium | reverse complement strand
GGCCGCCAGCAACACGAAATCGAACTCATCGCATCCGAGAACATCGTCTCGAAAGCGGTCATGCAGGCGCAAGGCTCAGTCATGACCAATAAGTACGCCGAAGGGTATCCGGGCAGACGTTACTATGGTGGTTGCGAGTATGTCGATATAGCCGAAGATCTTGCTCGCGACAGAGCAAAGAAGCTGTTCAACTGCGAGTTTGCGAATGTGCAGCCACACTCAGGCGCACAGGCTAATCAGGCCGTATTTTTTGCGTTGCTGCAACCTGGCGATACCTATATGGGTTTGAACCTTGCCGCTGGCGGGCACCTAACCCACGGCTCCCCGGTTAACCAGTCAGGAAAGTGGTTCAATGTAGTACCTTACGGTGTTGATGAACAGTCACACCTTATCAACTACGATGAGTTGGAACAGCAGGCTGCGGAGTGCAAACCTAAACTTATTATTGCGGGCGGCTCGGCCTACCCGCGTACCATCGACTTTGCGCGTTTTCGAAAAATTGCGGATAGCGTAGGCGCTAAGCTCATGGTCGACATGGCTCACTTTGCAGGACTTGTAGCTGGTGGCGTTCATGCAAACCCACTCGACTTCGCCGATGTGGTCACAACAACAACGCACAAAACCCTGCGTGGCCCACGTGGTGGCATGATTCTATCCAACGATACCGAGCTTGGTAAAAAGTTTAATTCTTCGGTTTTCCCGGGATTACAGGGCGGCCCGTTGATGCACGTCATCGCGGCAAAAGCCGTGGCATTTGGTGAAGCACTGAAGCCGGAATTTAAAGATTACTCCCAAAAAGTCGTGGACAACGCGCGCGTTCTGGCGAGCACCATCGCGGCAGGTGGCTCCGATATTGTATCTGGTGGCACCGACACACACCTGCTGTTGGTCGATTTGCGTGCCAAGAAGCTCACTGGAAAAGCGGCCGAGGCCGCATTAGGCAACGCCGGCATTACCTGCAATAAAAATGGTATACCGTTCGACCCTGAATCACCCTTCGTTACATCGGGCGTGCGCCTGGGTTCTCCCGCCGCCACCTCTCGGGGGTTCGGGGAATCGGAATTTGTTCAGGTAGGCAACATGATTAATACCGTACTTGACGGATTGTCTGCCAATGGTGAAGAAGGCAACGCAGAGGTGGAAGCTGCAGTGAAAAAAGACGTGCTCGAACTCACCGCTAAATTCCCGATTTACTAGTCTTTAATTATTCAAACCTTATTTTTTCAAACCTGGTTTATTCAAACCGCACGCAGAGGCCGTCCACACAGGGCGGCCTTCATCGCAGCCGTACGGTACTGACTAATGGTCACCATTGATCCAATGGAATGATTGCACCACGGTGAGCAATCACGCGTTTGGCACAATCATGCCCGGCACGCAATGCCTCTATCTCGCTTTGGTTTGTCAGTGCGGCGCTCAAATAGCCTGCATTGAAACTATCCCCAGCCGCCGTGGTATCCACGACTTCAACCGGCTCTTTCATCCAGTTGGCAGTGTGATTAGTCTCAGCCAGTTCGTTAACTGAATTGTCTAACGACAGTGGACCGCTGGCCCCCCTCTTCAATGCACCGTTGGTTATTCCGTAACCGCGCAAACGGGCCAGCACTGCAGGCTCGTCGGAGTCTTTAAACAGGTTTTGTTCATCGTCGATGGAAGGCAATGCGATATCGCACAACCGCCAAGCCTCGGCAACGCTTTGCTGTGCGATGACTTCCGATTCCCACAAAGCCGGACGATAATTTGAATCGAATACCACTTTGACAGAGTGTGCGGTTTGTAACTGACGCAGGTTATCAAACAGCGCTAAGCGTACGTTAGCTGGCAAAATAGCTAACGATATGGCAGAGAAGTAAACCACATCGTACCCGGCCAAAAGATCAAAATTAAGCGCTTGTTCTGTTTGAAATAGCGTACGAGCTGCGGAGTGGCTGCGCCAATAGCTGAACGTGCGCTCTCCAGCCTTATCTGTGGTAATGGCATACAGGCCGACCGGACGATCTGCATGGCGCGCAATTCCAGCAGTGCTGATAAACTCGTTTTCCAGACTTAAAATTAAACGATCAGATAACGGGTCGGGACCTAAAACCGTGATGTAAGCAACGTCAGCCTGCTGCCCCATTAAGCGTTTCAAATAGATTGCCGTGTTCATCGTGTCACCGGCAAAACCCAGTGATGGCGGCTCGCTGTGATCTCCGCCCAGTGACAACTCGGCCATTGCTTCGCCAAAAAATGCAATTCGCACGGGCTTTCTTGGTTCTTTAGTCATAGTGTGTATAAGGATAAACCAAATAACCACCATCAGCCTCAAATTTCAGGCGTTTTTCCATCATCGCGATCATCACAGCTGTGCAGATTAGGAACTTCTGCGCACTTCTGTTAGATTGTTGCTGGCGCAATTCGTAAGAGGCCTGGCCCTTCACCGCGCAATATAAATTAGCAAATCTTGACTTTGAATCTGCTCCAGGTGCCGCATATCTGCCATGAAGATCAACCACTCGACGGACCGTTCGGATACCGAACCGCACAATCGTGAATCGCTGGCCAGTGCGCTGCAACAGCAAGGCTATGTTACTGATAACGCACTCATCTCCAGCTTGTATCTATTACAAGCACTGGGCAAACCGTTACTGGTGGAAGGTGAAGCAGGCGTTGGCAAAACTGAAATAGCGAAATGTCTCGCGCAGGCACAAGGACGGAAACTCATCCGTTTACAATGCTATGAAGGGCTTGACGCACAGCATGCGCTCTACGACTGGGACTATCAACGACAACTTCTCGCTATACAAATGGCAAGCAAGACCGACCAACCCGGAAACACAAATTCCGAACACAATGGCAGTAACGCAGCCACGCTTTACAGTGAAGAGTTTCTATTAAAACGGCCATTGTTCTCAGCTATCGCATCGGAAGAACCGGTTGTGTTATTGATAGATGAAATAGATCGTGCCGATCAGGAATTTGAAGCGCTTCTACTGGAAATTTTATCTGACTTTCAAATGAGTATTCCAGAACTCGGTACGTTCAAAGCCCGATCAACGCCGTCGGTTATTCTTACGTCAAATGGCATCCGAGAACTAAGCGATGCGTTACGCAGACGGTGCCTTTATCATTATATCGATTACCCTCCGGCCGAGAAGGAACAACAAATCATTCGCTCCCGATTACCCGGCATCGATGAAAACCTCACCGTTCAGGTTGTGGCTTATGTGCAGAAGTTAAGAACCATGGGCTTGCGAAAAACACCAGGCGTTGCTGAATCGTTGGATTGGGCTAAGGCGCTGATGGCGGTTGGTGTTAACGATTTACTGGCCGACCCTACGCTTACAGAAACCACATTTTCTTGTCTGGTCAAAACCCGCAACGACCTTGCGCTTTTGGAACGGGAACACGCAAGCTTGTATGAACAGGCATCCGATGCAGAACAGAACCGGTAAAACACCCAGCGTTACCAACAGAATCCAGGAATTTGCGCAACTATTACGGGCAAATGCATTTCCTGCAAACCCTTCAAGCATCCACGATGCTTTACGCATTGCATCGCTGAATACACTGCACGATCACCGACTACTGCAACATGGACTACGTGCCTGTTTCTGTAAAACGCCGCAACAATGGAATAACTTTGACAAACTGTATGTTGCATTCTGGAAAAACGAAATTAGTTATGAAGGTGAAACCGACGCAGAGTCAGCAGGCAATAGCGCATCAACCAGCTCAATGCAACAACGCATGGTCGGATTTGCAGGGACATCCAGCGACACTGAATTACAATCGAACATCTATGGCTCTGGTGACTATTCAGCACTTTCACTGGCCGACTTCCGATTCGTGTTTAATCCTTACGAGAAACAACTAATTGATCGTTACGTTGATGAACTGGCGCAGCGCTGCAAACGTCGCCACATAAAAAGAACACGCATTGCCAACTCAGGTTCACGGGTCGCTGTAAAACAATCCATTAAACAATCACTGCGATATCAGGGTAACGTATTTGATTTGAAATTCCACGCTAAACGTAAGAAACTGCCCAGCTTTGTACTGCTGCTGGATATCAGCCAATCGATGGATGTGTACGCACGATTATTCCTGCGCTTTACCCGAAAGTTATTATCCGTGTTCGACACATCTCATGCGTTCGCATTTAACATCGAACTCATCGATTTAGGCAAAGGGTTCCATACGCTGGAAGAGAGTGATTTTGAACAGACTATAAACAACGCATCGCAAGGCTGGATAGGCGGCACTCGTATAGCGAGCTCTTTTGCTCAGTTCAATGAACAGCACTTAGGCGCCTTAGTAAAGTCACACACCACGATACTCGTTTTTAGCGATGGTTGCGATACAGACACACCAGAGGCGTTAGCCGAACAGGTGAGCATTTTCGCTAATCGCGCCAGACGCGTGATTTGGGTCAACCCATTATTGGGTCGATTGTCGGTTGATCATCCAGATTCTCGAATGACGCCGCTAAAGCCCCTGCTGACGCACTATGTGAGTTCACACAATCTGCCCAGCCTACTGGCGCTTCAACGAATACTGCTAAGCTAAGTTGAAAGCAACAAGGTCTTATTAATCTATCCGACCCTGTCCGGAAAAAGCCCGGCTCTCCAGCCGCCCAGTCCAGAGTTCAGGCTCGCCTGAATTTTGTGACTCAGTCTCAATGGCTGCGAGCGGCGGAGAATAAACAATCCGATAAAGCCCCCTATTATCCAATGTGCGTATATCAGCCGCTGCCTCAGAATCGGTTTCGACAAACCATCGTGGATCGGCCAAATTAACATGCAGAACATAACTTTGCGACGGCGCCAGTGTAATGAGATGACGAGCCAGGGTTTCACTGCAAAGCTGATTAGACGATCTTAGGGTCGTGTTCCCGACATTGGTTGGCACGATACTAAAACCGCAATCGGCTCCCGGGTTATTCAGTACGAGCGCTTCATTGCTCACGTTTTTCACTTCCACTGTAAGCGTTGTATCAGTTGCTATTACACGCCCGTTAACATCGTAGCGTACCGCTTGTTCTGCACTACTGTTGGAGTTCGTTAGCTGAGCTGGCAGGAATACCAACTCCATAGCAAGTGCGCCCCAGCGATAATCGGTTAGCACTGCTACGCCTTTATCGCTTAACGCAACCTCTACTTCCATAGGAATTTGTAGACCGCCCCGCACACCTTGCTTGTTCTCTATCTCGATGCCGCTACCTTGTTGCACAAACATCTGCTCAATACCGAATTTTGCTGATGTTCGGGCCAGATTGAACTGATTGTTAATACCTGATAATCCACCCCTTGTATTAATTCGGCCACGTATAAAGCGTTCATTCTCGGGTAACTCGTTAGTCAGGTATTTAACTTCATGCACATCCCCAGAAGGTTTATGCAATACGGCGTAAATACGATCGCCGCGTTTGGGTTCATACTTTGTCGATGACCATTGCATCGGCACATTGGATACATTATTCATTGGATAACGTAAGCGAACATAATCGCCACGAAAAGGATCTCGTGGGTCGATAGGTGCAGTACGCAGATAAATTCGATCGGCACCCAGAACTACCGACTCACGCCCATAGACCATACTCGCCAACACAGCCACTTGAGCAAAAATGGCCAAAACTATCCAAAGCTTACGCATCTGCCGACGCTCCATCATTGCCAGCCGAAACCTGATGAACGCCCGTTGCCAGATTTTCTTGATTGACACCGCGCTTACGCGCATTGCTTTTAGAATGAATATGTCCGATAAAGAACAACACTGCGCCAACGATTAAAAATACCAGCGAGCGCATCAGTAAGCTTTCGAATAAATCGTTAAAGCGAGAGACGACTTGTACCAGTAACGTGAAACACCCGATGGCAACATGCCGCCAGTTAAGCGCACTGGTTCCCATAATAATGAGCAGAACACAATGTAACGCCAACACGGCATTGATAATCAATACTGTTAATGCCGTTGTCTTATCGGAGAACCAGAATAACGAGGCCAACATGGTCAGCATGACAATACTGACCAACACCATTTCAAGTATCTTGAATAGCGTTTGGCCTGATACCACAGAATCGTAAAAATACGCCCCCCAGCAAATCGCACTAAACGCCAACAGTCCAACAACATACTGACGCACAATATCATTGGTAATAGGCTCAAAAAAATCATCGGTAAGGGAATCAAACGAAAGTAGAAACAGAAGCACTGCATAGATAACAATGCCGAACCCACGCACCATAGGAACACTGTCGACAAACGATGTGAAGCGGCATAGCCTGCAAGCTACAATAAGCAGTATCGCTGTTGAAAAGATCACATAGACAAACGTTTGCTCTGCGGCATGAGTGAGCATGTTGACAAAGGCGATTATAAGCGCCCCACCCAGACCGAAAAATAATAATGTACGCGACCGTTGCAAGAATGCCAGACCAATGATGCCAAACACAATGCTCACCACACTGAGTATGTGCAGCGCACGAAAATCTGAAATCTCTGCAATACCCCAAACAGTGAGCAAAACCGTCGCCAACAAGCCCTGAAGAACAGAGGGCATAACCCAGGCCATGGCTAACGCTGCTAACCCCCACAACGCGAACGCCGTAGGATAGTGCTCATCAATATGATAAATCTGTGCGATAAGCCAGATACCCGCACCAAACATCATCGTGCCAAGCAGATGAAAACCTTCTGTGAGATTGCGATTACCTGACGCACGACTTTCAACCACTGTGTTATTGATCACACTCGCACCAGCCACATTCCTTCCATAGAACAGTGCCAAGAGGTGGGCACACAACAGTGAACCGAATACGATGGCAAGTTTTGCGTACTTGTGAAGTTCAGACCAGTTGTATGCGAAAAAAAGCACAACACCAAGACCAAAAACGACGGCACCCAGCGCGCTCAATAAATACAGCCCCCAGGACCAACCAGTCGGCTCTGGGTATCGTTGGCGGATTCTGTTTGCTTGATCTGCATCAATAAGGCCATCAGCAATCCAATGCTGCGACTCTTTATGCAACCAATTTGCGTATCGTTTAGATGACAATGGGATTCCTGCTTCCGTTTGGAACGCTCTGTTGCGGCTCGGATAATCGCTAACGAACAGCCATGCGACAGAATTCTAACGCATTAACCATCGCCGGGAATACAATGACTAATTTTTAATCAAGTCGTTGTACTGAATAGCGGACGCACTATGCCTATCCTGACCATGAATAATGCACACAAACGCTTATTAACAGTTCACAATGGATTGATGCGACTCCAGGCACAGATGATTCATGCTTAAATCACACGGCAACCGCTCTGCCTCTGCAACGACTGCGTTACTACGTGCGCACCAAATCGCAACACGAACCGCCCTACAAACCATACTACTCATTACACTCGTAGCACCAACACAGGTGTTGGCGAATACAGATAAGTTTTCACTTGAGAGTAAACCGGTATGGGAGGCAGGTTTGGGTGCAGGGTATTTTAATGGTACTGATTACCCCGGTTCTAAAGACCCAAACATTGCCCAGTTCGGTTTGCCGTTTTTTATATACCGCAGCAAAATCTTCCGTATCGGCGATGGTGGTGCCGGCGCGGTTGCCTTTGAAGAACCGCGCTTAAAAATCGATGTGTCGTTCGGCGGTTCGCTAAATGCCGAACCGGAAACCGACTCGGTAAGATCGGGCATGCCCGACTTGGACCTATTGTTCGAGATCGGCCCACGCCTGCAATACAAGCTTTTCAAGCAAACATGGAGCAATGGCTCCAGCACAGAGGTCAGCATAGAATCAAAGCTGCGCGCTGTATTCGAAACCGATTTCTCGTTTGTACGTGCCCAAGGATTTGTATTTGGCGCAGGAACCGAACTTCGTCAAAGACGGGTTATTGCGCACGTTATTGATTTGCTGATCAGTGCAGATATTACTTTTGCCGACAAGCGTTACAACAACAATCTGTACTCAGTACCTGCCGAATTTGTCACTGCCAATCGGGCTGAATATTCCGCTAAAGCGGGTTACGTCGATACCAGTGTTTTTCTCGGCATGGCACTACGCCCAACACCGGATTGGCGAATTTTCACTGGCGTATCATTCGGTAATTTTGCAGGCGCCGCAAACCGGGACAGCCCGTTATTTGAAACAACATCCAGCGCTCAATTTGCGATTGGATTAGTGTGGACAGCGCTGAAGAGTAAACGCCGAATCGATGTGTATACATCTGAATAAAAACGAGTGGAAGTACTTAGCTGTGATTGAATTAATGCAGGGGCACTTAAAGCTCGTTCTGATTGAAGTCAATTGAGGCGTTTCACCCAGACTGCACAATAATTTGGGCAGCCCGGGTTCCAACATTCTGAATGCACAGGCTAGCTCAGTCGCTAGCTCAATGACTACTAGGTCATCGAATCTATAATGGCGTTGAACGTGCTGCTAGGTCGCATTACTTCGTTACATAATGCCGGGTCGGAATAAAAGTAACCGCCGATATCAACAGGCTTACCCTGCACACCATTCAATTCACTAACAATTTTTTCTTCATCAGCATTTAGCTTGTCGAATACTGTCTTGAAGTGCGCTGCTAACTCTGCGTTATCCGTTTGAGTCGCCAGTTCTTCGGCCCAGTACAAGGCCAGATAGAAATGACTGCCACGGTTATCCAGCTGACCCACTTTGCGTGATGGCGATTTGTTGTTCTCCAATAAGCGTCCGGTTGCAGCATCCAGAGCGTCCGCTAGTATCTTGGCCTTTTCATTGCCGTGCTTGATACCAAACTCTTCTATAGAGACCGCCAAGGCCAAAAACTCACCAAGAGAATCCCAACGTAGGTGATTTTCTTCAATCAGCTGTTCAACGTGCTTTGGCGCGGAACCGCCTGCACCCGTTTCAAACAAACCACCACCGGCCATAAGCGGCACAATTGAAAGCATTTTTGCACTGGTGCCAAGCTCCAGAATTGGAAACAAATCGGTTAAGTAGTCTCGTAGAATATTACCCGTGGCAGAAATTGTATCGAGCCCACGCGCAACTCGCTCTAAGGTATATCGCATGGCTCTGACCTGAGACATCATCTGGATATCCAAACCCTCTGTGTCATGGTCTTTGAGATAAAGCTCAACCTTTTTAATAATTTCGTTTTCATGCGGGCGGTATGGATCAAGCCAGAACACTACTGGAGTTTCAGATTCTCTTGCGCGCCGCACCGCTAATTTCACCCAATCTTTAATGGGCGCATCTTTGGTTTGGCACATTCTGAAAATATCACCCTCTTCTACCGTTGTATGCAGAATAACTTCATCAGTAGCGTTGTCGGTGATTCTGACTGTTCCGGCTTCGGAGGCTTCAAACGTTTTGTCATGCGAACCATACTCTTCCGCTTTCTGAGCCATCAACCCGACGTTGGGTACCGTACCCATGGTTGCCGGATCGAAATTGCCGTGCCACTTACAGAAATTAATAATTTCCTGATAAATGCGTGCAAAAGTTGATTCAGGAATAACCGCTTTACAGTCATACAAATTGCCATCACCACCCCACATCTGTCCGCCGGTGCGGATCATGGCTGGCATTGACGCATCGACGATAACATCGCTGGGAGAATGAAAATTGGTAATACCTTTATCCGAATTCACCATAGCCAATCTTGGCCGACGAATTTTGCAGGCATGCAAATCGCGCTCTATTTCCTCGCGCTGTGATGCTGGCAGTTCCGCTATTTTTTCATACAGCGTTGCCATACCATTGTTAACGTTAATACCCAATTGATCGAACAGCTCACCGTGTTTATCGAACGCGTCTTTATAATAGATTTTTACCGCATGCCCAAACACAATCGGGTGCGACACTTTCATCATGGTGGCTTTCACATGCAGAGAGAACAGAACGCCAGCTTCCCGACAATCTTCCATTTCACGTTCATAAAACTCGCACAGCGCTTTCTTGCTCATGGACATAAGGTCGATTACTTCACCATCAAGCAATGGAATCTCTGGCTTTAATACCTCAACTTCTCCACTTTCACCAACAAGCTCCATGCGAATCGTGCGGGCTTTATCCACGGTGACTGATTGCTCGCCGTGATAAAAGTCACCCGAGTGCATGTGTGACACATGCGTACGAGACCACTGCTTCCACTCACCCATGGAATGCGGATTCTTTTTTGCGAAGTTCTTAACAGCCTTCGGCGCACGACGATCAGAATTGCCTTCACGTAACACCGGGTTAACCGCGCTACCCAATACTTTGCCAAAGCGTTTCTGAAGTTCTCGTTCCGCATCGTCGCGAGGGTCATCCGGATAGTCCGGAATTTTGTAGCCCTTGGATTGCAACTCTTCTATACACGCCTGAAGCTGCTGTACCGATGCACTGATATTGGGCAGCTTGATGATGTTCGTGTTCGGGTTCTGGGTAAGCCGACCTAATTCCTCAAGGTTGTTGGGTACTTTTTGCTCGTCAGTCAAAAATTCGGGAAATTCAGCCAATACACGCGCGGCAACCGAAATATCACTGGTTTCAACGTCGATGCCAGCAGCGGAGGTAAACGACTTTACTATCGGCAACAGGGATGCCGTGGCCAGCTGAGGCGCTTCATCGGTTATGGTGTATATGATTTTTTGTTTGCTATCTGGCATCTGCTTACCGGTGTCCTGAAGACGGGTGGATTAGGCCGCGTATTTTAGCAATATCCGGCACTATTATGAAGCACCCCAATTACGAATGCCTCTGCATGATAGTCCCGCCAGAGAGTCAATAGTTCGATTTTGGCCGGTTTTATTTGCTTGGGCGGCTAATCGGGAACTCGGTGACACAGAACCTGTGAATCGTAGGGCAAATACGGGGCAAGGTGTGTGGAGTTATTGCTCCGAGGGCTTCACTGAACAAGGCGATAGTAAGTTCAAACTCCAAATAAAAACACTTAGCGAGCAAACGACCCGTTATACGCTGAGCTTTTGCGGCTCCGCGGACAACGCGTGACGATTCAATAGCAGTTGTAATTCGCCACGACATGAACCGCAGTTGGTGCCTGCATTGGTATGAGTGCCCACACTATCAACAGTTTGACACTGATTTTCCCTAAGACATCGCTGAATCTGATTCGCGCCCACCATAAAGCAAGAACAGACTATTTCGCCTTTATCCTCTTGGTTAGCTGACGGCAGGCCAGCCATGATTTGATAACGGCGTCGCGGTTCAACTACCGCACCTAATTGCTCAGTCAACAAACCACGCGCGAGCCGTTGCGGGTTCGATCCGATAAATACAGCAGTATGTAATGCGTCATCCTGAAAGCAGGCTAACCGATGATTCAATGCAGCAGTATCATCAAACTCAACCCACGACTGGTTTATCGACAGTAACTCATGCTGCCAGTACTGAAGACTACACAGGGGTGAGAAAAGACTGGCAATCTCTATACTCCAGCCTCGCTCACAAACTGATCTAGACCAATAAAATGGTGCTTCAGCGTGTGCAAGTTTCAATCGATTAATAATGCGTTTGGCAAGCTTCCAGTCTTTAACTACGGCAAAGGTGTAAGATGCGGCTGCATATTTCTCTATCTGAACCAGCGCACTTTTGGACGCAGGCTGACCTGAAACCGGATCGACGGTGTCCGATACCAGAGCATTGACGCGGGCTACTGACGCATGAGAATCAGACCAATGCATGGGTACAAACAGGTTATCCGGCTGTTGTTTCTCAGAAACAACTGCACGCATTAATACCGACTTCTCGTTACTGAAAATGCGCACTATATCGTTGTTGGCAACAGCATACTTGTCAGCATCCTGGGGATGCAATTCAACAAACGGCTCCGAATAATGAGCTGATAAAACCGGTATAAACCCAGTGCGTGTCATGGTATGCCACTGATCGCGCACTCTACCCGTGTTCATGACTAAGTGAGATTTGTGCTCCAAAGATTGTTTATGCAACACAGGGACGAGCCGGGCACGTTTAGTTGGCGTATAGAATTGTCCGTTGGAAAAGAAACGACGCTCTGACTGGTTTTCACCCTTGCGCCATGGCCATACGAACGGTTCCATAGCGTCATATTCATCGCAAGTAATGGCATCACAAGCGCTAATGTCAAAATCGCGCGTACCATTATTATGAAACCCGGATAACGTTGCATGCTCTCGGAAAATATCCGCTGCACTGTTATAGCTGAACGCATCACCTGGCCATAATTTTTTAGCAACGGCGCACACAGCCCACCAATCGGGCCTGACTTTCGGGGGCAAAGAGCGAAACGCGCGTTGCCGGGAAATACGCCGCTCAGAGTTTGTCACAGTGCCGTCTTTCTCGCTCCATGCCGCAGCTGGTAACTTCACATCAGCGAAAGCCAGCGTGTCATTAGCACTGACCACATCCGATACCACGACAAACGGGCAAGCCGCCAAAGCCGTTTTAACAGCATCAGCTTCGGGCATACTCACCACGGGGTTGGTTGCCATAATCCACAGGAATTTTATTTTCCCCTGGCCTATCGCATCGAATAACTCTACCGCTTTCAACCCGGGCTTTTTTGCCAGTGTTGGCGACGACCAAAAGGTTTGCACGGTGTGTTGATGTTCTGCATTATCCAGATCCATGTGGGCTGCCAGCATATTGCTCAAACCACCCACTTCACGCCCGCCCATGGCATTGGGCTGCCCTGTCACAGAGAAGGGCCCCATACCGGGTTTGCCGATACGCCCGCTGGCAAGATGACAATTAATAATGCTGTTAACGGTATCGGTGCCTGTACTCGATTGATTTACGCCTTGACTATAAACCGTCATCACTTTTTGGGTTTGCGTAAACAGGCTATAGAAGTGTGTGATTTGCTCGCAGCTAATACCCGTGAGCTGGGCCACTTGTTCAGCCTGTAGCTGACTGGCGGCAGCTAATGCTTGTTCTATTCCAACTGTGTGCTCCTGTATGTAGTCGGTGTTCAAGCCACCATTGCTGGACAGATAATCCAGCAGGCCGTTGAACAGCGCGACATCTGAATTAGATTTAATCTGTAAATGAATGTCTGCCAACTCTGCAGTAGCGGTTCGCCGCGGATCGATAACAACCACGGTTAATTCAGGGCGCGCAGCTTTTGCCGCCGATATTCTTTGTTGCAAAATCGGATGACACCAGGCCAGATTCGACCCGGTTAACAGGATTAAGTCTGCCGATTCGAAATCACTGTATTGTCCTGGCACAGTGTCACTGCCAAATGCCCGTTTGTGTCCTGCCACACTGGAGGCCATGCATAAGCGGGAGTTCGTATCAATATTCGCAGAACCAATATAGCCTTTGACTAATTTATTAACCACGTAATAGTCTTCAGTGAGTAGTTGACCGGAGACATAAAAGGCCACAGATTCAGCACCATGTTGTTCGATGGTGGTTTGCAGCTGGCTCGCTATATGATCGATTGCATCATCCCACTCGCACTGAAGACCCTTTATCTCAGGTGACAAAAGACGCCCAACCGGTTCTAGGGTTTGTGCCAACGCAAGGCCCTTGGAGCATAATTTACCGGCATTTGCCGGGTGTTTGTCATCGCCACTGATAGTGACGTTGTTGCTACTATCAAGGCCCACGGCAACACCACAGCCCACACCGCAATAAGGGCACGTTGTTTTGACGGTGCGCGGTGTTGGTGTGACGAGTGAAATGTTCAACTTATACTCACTGGAATAGACTGGATGCCTGCAGGTTCTGGTTCAACATGATTACTCACATCAATCAACACAGTATCTTCCTCTATCTTTACTAAGTAGACGGACACTTGGCCTTCATCAGCCCCTTGCGCTTCGCCTGTTTCCAATGAAATAACCCAGTTGTGCAATGGGCATGTAACGCAGTTGTCGTGCACAATTCCCTGACTTAGCGGTCCACCTTTATGTGGGCATTGGTCGCCAATGGCATACACAGTGTTATCAACCGTGCGAAACAACGCGATGGTCGTGCCCTGATATTTTAGTCGCCGCGCACCTCTTACAGGAATGTCTGCAAGCTGCGCAACACGAACCCAGTGTTGTTTCTTCATGCAACCACCTGCAACTTGGTGGCTTTAAGCGGCGCAAACTCATACGCGTGCAATCCCTTCCCGCGTTGCTCCCATGGGTCAACCTGAGCCACTTTCTGTGAGGCAAAAAAGCGTGCCATTAATTGATTCCGGTTCGACTCATCGTCCATGATCTGTTGTTTTACAACGTCCACACCCACTCGGCGAGCCCACTTGTAAATCCGCTCGAGATAATGACCTTGTTCGCGGTACATTTGCAGTAGCGCTGCTATATGGCTTACTACCTCATCTTCGCTGGAAACATGACCGAGCACTTCCGTGCCTTTTATATCCAGGCCGGCGGCACCGGCAAAATGTAAATCGTATCCAGAATCAACGCATATAACACCGATGTCTTTACAGGTTGCTTCCGCGCAATTACGCGGACAACCTGATACAGCCAGCTTTACTTTGGCAGGCGTCCACGAACCCCACAGGGTTTTCTCAAGCCGTATACCCAGTCCGGTGGAATCTTGTGTGCCAAAACGACACCATGTGTCACCCACACAGGTTTTGACTGTTCGTAAACCCTTTGCATACGCATGACCGGAAACAAACCCGACCTTGCCTAAGTCTTTCCAGACTTCGGGTAGTTGCTCTTTTTCAATACCCAGTAAGTCGATGCGCTGTCCACCAGTGACTTTTACTGCAGGCACATTAAATTTATCAACCACATCGGCTATTGCGCGTAATTCGTCTGCCGACGTCATACCACCCCACATTCGGGGTACTACTGAAAAGGTTCCATCTTTTTGAATATTGGCATGGACTCGTTCGTTGATAAAACGGGACTGATAGTCGTCCTTATAGTGCTCCGGCCATTCGCACACCAAATAGTAATTCAACGCTGGGCGGCATTTAGCGCAACCGCAGGAGCTACTCCATTCTAATGTCTGCATAACTGCAGGAATCGTTTGCAGCGAATGCGTGCGGATAAGTCGCCGTACATCGTCGTGACCCAAACCGGTACACCCACACATTGGTGTAATGGCCGATGGTTGATACGTATCACCCAGCGTTAAACTCATAAGCTGTTCGACCAGACCGGTGCAGGTTCCACAAGACGATGATGCTTTTGTGTGCGACCGGACTTCATCGAGCGTACTGAGCTTGTGCGTGGTGATACTTTCGACAATGCTGGATTTACAAATGCCGTTGCAACCACATATTTCTGCATCGTCTGGCAATGCTGCAACGGCTGCGCTAGGGTCTACCAGACCCGCCCCTTGATACGCTTGGCCAAATATTAAAGTATCCCGAAACTCTGTGATAGTTTCTCCGCGGCGCAATAAATCAAAGTACCAGGCAGAGTCCGCGGTGTCGCCGTAGAGTACAATGCCGCACAATTTATCGCCCTCTATAACAAGGCGCTTATAAATGCCCTCCTTGGCATCACGCAGCACAATCTCTTCGCGCCTGTCGTTATCCAGAAAGTCACCCGCGGAAAACAAATCAACACCACTGACTTTAAGCTTGGCAGAGGTCGTCGAACCTGTGTATTGACCGGGCTGTTGTAACAGCTGGCTTGCCAGTACTTTAGCCATTTCATACAAAGGTGCGACCAAGCCATAAACAACCGAGTTATGCTCGACGCATTCGCCCAAGGCATATACATCTTTTTCTGACGTTAGCAAGGTATCGTCGACAACGATTCCTCGATGGACATCAAGCCCTGCATCTTTTGCCAAGCCAGCCGAAGGCTTGATACCCACAGCCATAACCACTAGCTCACAATCGATTTGTCGGCCATCTTCCAACACCACAGCGCTAACGGTTTCACTGCCCACTATCTGCTGAGTGTTGGCACCAGTAATAATGTCAATACCCTTCTCACTCATGGACTCTTTCAGCAAGAAGCCTGCGGCTGAATCGAGTTGCTTCTCCATTAATGTATCGGCGAGATGTACAACCGTTACAGACATCCCTTGTTCATGCAACCCGGCTGCGGCCTCTAACCCGAGAAGGCCACCGCCTATAACAACGGCTCGTCCGCCACCACTGGCGGCTTTAATCATGTTATCGACATCGTCCAAGTCCCGATAAACCATGACGCCTGAAAGGTCTGCACCCGGAACTGGAATCACAAACGGCACAGATCCGGTCGCAATCACAAGCTTGCTATATTCATGCGTTTCGCCTTTGCTGGTAGTAATGGTTTTCACGGAGGTATCGATGGATGCGATAGGTGTGGCTTTGTGCAGTTTTATATTGTTCTGCTCATACCAATGATCATCGTGCGTGATGATATCGGTGTATTTTTTCTCACCCGTTAACACCGGTGATAGCATCAACCGGTTGTAATTCACGCGCGGTTCGGCATTGAATATCTCAATCGAATATCGATTAGAATCTTCTGCAATCAAGTACTCCAACATACGACCCGGCGCCATACCGTTACCAATTATAAGTAACTTTTCTTTACCCTCCATCATGATGACTCCAGTGCACTTATTCTCTGTTGTTCATTGATTGATTCTCTCTGGAAGAGCGTATCCTCACGTTTACGAGCAATCGCTTCCAGTAATTCCGGACTCGGATTCGAACCACCTTCATACGCTTCCAGAAATCCGAGCAGCTCTTCGCGATAGGCATAATAGTTTTTATGCGAAAGCAGAGCATCTCTAGAGCGTGGCCGCTCTAGATCGACGTTCATGATATTGCCCACTTTGGCATTTGGGCCGTTAGACATCATCACCACCCGATCACCCAATAAAATAGCTTCATCAACATCGTGCGTTACACAAACAGCTGTTACTTTGGTGCGCGACCAAACGTCCATTAACACGTCTTGTAGCTCCCAACGCGTTAGGCTATCTAACATGCCGAACGGCTCATCCAATAAAAGTAGCTTTGGTGATAATGCAAAAGCCCGCGCAATGCCTACACGTTGTTGCATGCCATTGGATAACTCCGATGCGCGTCTATGCATCGCATCAGCGAGGCCAACGCGCTCCAGATAATATTCGCAGACATCGCGTCGCTCAGCATTTGACGCTTTAGGATAAACTCGGCTTACACCCAGCGATACATTCTGGTACGCGCTCATCCAGGGCATTAAGGAAGGCGCTTGGAATACAACGGCCTTATCAGGCCCTGCCTGTTTTATATGCAGACCATCAAGCACAATACCGCCTGAGCTTATCGGGTTTAATCCGCTAGCCATAGTTAACACAGTCGACTTACCACAGCCGGAGTGTCCAATTAACGTAACGAATTCGCCCTTCTTCATTTCCAGTTCGAATTCTTCAACGACCGTCAACGGACCATTCGGTGTGGGATAGACTTTCGATACAGCACTGAATTGGATGTATCGATCATCTGGTCTGTCATTTTTATCTTTTTCAGCCAGCGCAGGCTTTGCCGTTCCATCAAATTTCGGGTGGCTGGTTATAGGAACAATCTGTGGCAGCTCTGTTTTTATATGTTCCTGTGCGGCTGCATTGCTGGAAGCAAGAGATAACAGATACCGAGTGATTTTCGCACGCAACTCGATATAGTTCGTATCGCTATTCATGTCGGTTCGATTTCTTGGTCTGGATATAGACACATCGAATGCCTTACCAATAGTAGCGGCAGGCGCTGGAGTTAGAATCAGAACCCGATCGGCCAGCAATATAGCTTCATCCACATCGTTGGTGACCAACACGATGGTGCGTTTTTCCTGTTCGGAAATGGCTGCGAATTCATCTTGTAGTCTTGCGCGGCTTAGTGCATCCAACGCTGACAAGGGTTCATCCAGCAACAAAACCGGTGATTGCATGGCCAACGCCCGCGCTACAGACACTCGTTGACGCATACCACCGGATAGCTCAGCAGGCCGACGCGATTTTGCGTGAGACAAACCCACCAGATCGATGTAGTGATTAACTTTTTCTTTTCTTTGCGCTGCAGATAATTTCTTGCCGGCAGAATTAACCGCCAGTTCCACATTCCCGGTTACCGACAACCAAGGTAACAACGAGTAAGACTGAAATACAACGGAGCGGTGTCTATCCGGCCCATCAATCTCTTTATCTTTATACAACACCGCGCCTTTGGTTGGGTTTTCAAGCCCCGCCAACTGCGATATCAATGTGGTCTTGCCAGCACCAGAGAACCCGACAATGGCGATAAACTCTCCCTCTTTGACCTTGAAATTGATATCACGAAGCACATCATTATTACCCTCGGAAGAAATATACGACTTACACAAGCCCGTTGCTTCAAGTAAAATCTGGCCAGATTTTTTTGAAGGTTCTTCGTTTTCCAGCTCAGCTGATGTTTTCACATTCATAACGTTCTACCGTTCCTTGTCACCAACGCAATCTGCGTTTATCGATTGGTTGTAAAAGTAAAAGCACGTTGTAGCGCGTACATCACACGATCAAGAAAGAACCCGATAAAACCGATAGTAAGTACCGCAAGCATTATGCGAGCGAGCGAATGCGAAGAGCCGTTCTGGAATTCATCCCAGACAAACTTACCAAGCCCGGGATTTTGCGCAAGCATCTCCGCCGCTATCAGCACCATCCAACCAACGCCTAATGAGAGGCGCAAGCCAGTAAATATCAAAGGCAGCGCCGAGGGCAGTACGATTTTGAAAATGGTAGAGCGTGTAGGCAGTTGCAATACACGCCCCACATTCATTAAGTCTTTATCCACTGATGCCACACCCAATGCGGTGTTGATAAGCGTTGGCCACAGTGAACACAAAGTTACCGTTATTGCCGACACAACCAGCGCCTTGGGGAACAGCTCACTTGGATTGACATACAACGCCGATACCACCATCGTCACTATAGGCAACCATGCAAGCGGCGACACGGGCTTGAATATTTGAATAAGCGGATTAACAGCTCCGTTCATCGTTCGTGAGAGCCCACAGGCAACGCCCAGTGGCACAGCGATGATGACAGCCAGTACAAACCCGAGAATAACCGTGTAAAGCGACGTTTTTATTTGATCAATAAAGGTAGGTTTACCTGTATAGCTTCGCTGCTTCACTTTGTCGGCTTTACCGGCCGCAACCAATTTGGCATTGCGCTCTTCCATACGCTGATAAAACTGGGTCTCTTTATCACGCTCGCGTTTGTGATCTTCCCACAACACATCTACCTGCTCCCATACCTGAACAGGCCCGGGTATTGCCCCAAGCGATGTATTTACCTTGGGTGCAAGCACAGCCCATAGAGTGACAAACAATGCCAATCCAAATGCAGGAATAAATAACTTATGCTTGACCTCTTCCATTTGCTCAGCAACATTGTCGCCACTGAGCATTCGCAAAGGCGGCAATAACCACCCAAAGCCGATGGCGTCAATTGCGCCATCAACCTTGTTTAACCCAGCTCTGAACCGGTTCGAAAATGGATTTATCTTTATTGCAGTTGTACTGGTTTCAGTAGCTGACATAATCACAGACTCCAACACTATTACTAATAGTTAGCTTGATGACTTAAGACCAATGGCCATAGACTTCAAATAATCGTTAGGCTTAGTGCCGTCGTAGGTAATGTTGTCGATAAACTCATTGGTAGGCTCGCGGTAGCCATCGGTGTCCCATGGGAAATCACTCTCACTAACATAGCCCTCTTCAACCAGTAGTCGCGCAGCGTCTAGATACACATCTGGCAAATACACCGACTTCGCCGTTTCGTCATACCACTGGTCAGTTTTATCTTCGCCGATTTGCCCCCAACGTCGCATTTGCGTTAAGTACCAGACAGCATCTGAAAAATACGGATAGGTCGCGTAGTATCGGTAGAACACATTAAAATCAGGTATGTCGCGTTTGTCGCCTGGCTCAAATTCAAAGGTGCCCGTCATGGATGCACCAATAACTTCCGCATCAGCACCAACGTATTCAGAGCGCGCTAATATTTCTACGGCTTCTTCGCGATTAGCGTTATCGTTCTCATCTAACCATTTCGCCGCTCTTATCAACGCCTTTGTTAACGCAAGAGTCGTATTTGGATTTTCATCGACAAACGTTTTTGTTAAACCAAATACCTTTTCAGGGTTGTTTTTCCATATTTGATAATCGGTTATCACTGGCACACCGATACCTTTCACTACAGCTTGCTGGTTCCATGGTTCACCCACGCAATAACCGAGAATGGTTCCAGCTTCCATGGTTGAGGGCATCTGTGGTGGAGGGGTTACAGACAACAACACATCGGCATCTAACTGCCCAGAGACATCGCTTGCAGAATAGAAGCCTGGGTGAATGCCACCCGCTGCCAGCCAGTACCTTAATTCATAATTGTGTGTGGATACCGGAAAGACCATACCCATATTAAATGGCTTGCCTTCATCGGCATAAGCCTCAACAACGGGCTTCAACGCACTCGCGCTGATAGGATGTATGGGCTTTTGATTATCATCGTGAGGCACATGTTCTTTCATCTGTTTCCAGACTTCATTCGATACGGTGATGCCGTTTCCATTCAGGTCCATAGAGAATGGCGTGACGATATGCGCTTTGGTTCCATAACCTATGGTTGCGGCCAATGGCTGTCCTGCCAGCATGTGGGCACCATCAAGCTCACCTGTTATCACACCATCAAGCAATACTTTCCAGTTAGCTTGCGGTTCGAGGGTTACGTACAAACCTTCGTCTTCGAAGTAACCTTTTTCATACGCTATTGCTAACGGTGCCATGTCGGTCAGTTTGATAAAACCAAACTTAAGCTCATCTTTTTCTACATCAAGCAACTCGGTTTGTGCATAAGCTGGACCACTAACGCACAACCATAAAGCACCGAACAACATCGCGCACTTTTTAAGCGCATGTCTAAATCTTAAAAATTGGGTGTTAAAACGAAACATACTGATTCCTGAATGTCGTTGAAATGAACGTGTAAGAGCATATACAGTGAGCACCAAATTGCATTCTGCTTATTTCGCACAGCGGTGCTGCATGAAATGCATCAAAACTCGAACAAGAGGACAATACAATTCGTCACCAACAAGCGTTACATCAAATCGATGTAATAGCCCGTATCGGGTCTATAAGAAAAGCGGCGGACTATTTAAACATCACCTCCACAGCGTTAAACCGACGAATTCTGGGATTGGAAGAAGAGCTGGGCGTGCCGCTATTCGACAGACATGCGGGTGGGGTTCGGTTAAGCATAGCCGGGGAGCTTTTTGTACACCATGCACGTCAGCAGATAGCTGAACTGGCGCGAGTTCGATCACAAATCGCAGATTTGGCCGGTCAACGCAGAGGACATTTATCCATAGCGTGTGGGCAAGCTATGCTGGAGAGCTTCTTGCCAACGTTAATCAGAAATTATCGATCGGTACATCCAGGAGTTACATTTGATGTGCGGGTGTGCGATCGAAGAAACTATCAAAATTCACTCAACGACTTCTCTGCAGATATCGCATTGGTGTTTGAGCCAATCATTGAACACGATTTTCACATTGTAATGAACGCACCTCAACAACTTCATGCCGTGTATAAAAAAAATCATGCACTAGGAGAGTGCAGCGAGTTACGTTTACGTGAGTGTCTTGAGTTTCCACTGGCGATGCAAACAGATAACAATGGAGTTCGCCATTTACTCAACTCAGCTGCAGTACGACTTCAGCGTGAATTAAATATTGTTGTAGAGTCTGACAACCACGCGCTGTTAAAAGAGTGTTTAGACCATAACGACACTATCGGATTTCAAATCCCCATTGGCATCACGGCAAAACACTCAGAAGAATTATTGAAAACCCCCATATCTGAAAAAGACGTCCCCATCGGCGGTCTTTTTCTCGGGCATAAAAAGGGTAGAAACCTATCGGTGGCTGCGGCACGCTTTATGGAGCAAGTTGCCGAGGCACTGGAAGTCTACGTCTAATCGAGCTATGCCTACTCAAGCTATGCCCTGTTGAATACGCCTAGAGCTTTCCGAACCGCTCCAGCAGATAGTCTGCTCGCAACGCATTGCTCATCGGAAGTAGTTTCTCCGTTTCTTTCGAGCTCAGTTGCAGATACTGAACCATGCCCAGAATCATCGCAGCATCACTGGTGCTACGCTGTACTTTGGCAGATTTAAATCGCCAGGCTTTATCGTTCGTGTTTCTCAACCACTCGTTAAACCCATCGATTACCTGCTTTTTCTGCTGGACGGATAATCGATCTGAAGCAGTCGGAATGGCTTTTATCTGCAGTGAGAAATCAGTGGGTGTTGCGACAACATTTGTCACTTGAACAGCACAACGTATCAATGTGTTTACCTGCGCATCGCCACCAGATGTCATCTGCTTCGAATTCCATGTGCGGGGCTTTAAAAAGAAACCGTAGGCACCCACTTCCGGGTTTCGGGATAACACCATAGAAAGTGTTGCGTTGTTGCCTGCTTGCTGCTCGGATAAGCCAAACGAATGCACAGCTGCCGGCAATACAACAGGCTGCTTAAACCCGGGAATTGGCATAGTACGACTTGATAAAGGCACCCATGTTGCCTTGCCGGGCACATCTAAACATTGCTCATTAAAGTGAAACCCGCTGGCGTTCACGCCAACAACAGACGCTTTCTCACCATAAATAAGTTGAGGCACACCCGGAGCGTATTTCACGTTCACCATGCTATTCACCCGAATGAGCTGAAAAACATAATCGCTTGGTGTAGCTCCCGGTTTTAACGCAGTAATGATTACGCCATAGTCTCCGTTTGGTATGCTTATCCAGCGTTGATCATGCGCGTAGCGTCTGTAGTCTGTCTCTTCTGACGGCCACGCGTCCCCGCCACTAAGTAACAACCTGTGGTTGATAACCCGCAAACGTACTCTGGCTTCCGGGCCAGCCGCGGCCTGTTCAGCAGGGCTTAGCTCACCAAACGTGACCCTGACATTGAAGTTGCCCGATCGCTCGGTCAAAACGGCTGAAAAACGCCCAGTGGCCAAATCATCCTTTATCGCAAAGTCATGCAGAAACCAATTTGCAGGTTCGGCTTGATGATGAATAAGATCTGAAGGATCTAATAGCGTGATCATGGAATGATCTGTGTGAACGGTCCGTGTCACAGACCAGGCTTGCGTTGGCATCGCAGCGCCCAACTTGGGCGGCGGTTCTTTGGTGGCACAGCCCAGAACGAATACCGTTGTAAGCATAAGCGCCAATGAACGCCAACACACATTAGCACTCAATTTTTCCTGCCCACTCGCCTGCCTTCTCGCAACGCCAATTAAAGACACTACCCACGCTCCTATTAATAACCAGATGAGCCAGATACCAAGCGTCCGTTTTAGGTCGCTGTGCTCGATGGGATTAGCGGCAGATGCGCAGAATTATGAGACTCCGTCGACTAAATTAGCGGCATATTTGGCAAAATACGTAGTAAACACGCACAAAAAGCCGTGCGATTTGACTGAACACCGCAGCGGCTGCTCACGCAAAATTTAACGGTGCTCGTAAAGTGCTAAGATCGCTGCCTTCGCCTTGGCGTCGCCAAAGCCATGCAACCAGAATGCATAAAGTGAAGCCTGCACATGAGCGCCAATGATCAATCCCTCACTGAAGGTTCCATTGCCAGCCACTTGATTCGTCTATCAATACCAGCTTCCATGGGGATGATATTCAATACGCTTTACAATTTATCTGACTTCTGGTTTGCCGGAAAAATTTCTGATGATGCTCTGGCCGGTGTATCGATTGCCGGCAGCGTATTTTTCCTTATCCTTGCCATCGGTATCGGTATTCAAACCGGTGCATCTGCGGTCATAGCGCCGGAGGTTGGCAAAGGCAACTTGGACGGTGTTGCCAATCGCGTTGACCAAGTACTGGGCCTCTCATTAATACTTAGCGCAGTGGTCACTGTGGTGGGCATTATTTGCGCTGAACCACTGGTGTATTTTCTTGGTGCGGAAGAGCACATCGCACCATTGTCTATGGAATACGTGAGCATCACGATCTTTGGCGCGTTCACGTTCGTTTTGTCGTTTGCTGCCGCTGGCGTGCTCATGGCATTTGGTGATACTAAATCCAACCGCAACGTGCTGGCGCTGGGTTTCTTTGTGAATCTGGCTTTAAACCCGCTACTCACTTTTGGCTTAGGCTTGGGTGTTACCGGTCTGGCTTTGGCCACCGTTATTATCAAGGGCGCATCGTCTTGGTATCTGTTTTGGATTTTATCCAAACGGCTCGGGCGCTGGAGCATACCTAAATTCGATATCAATCATTATGTAGAACTGCTTCGTCAGGTATTGCCCGCCAGTTTTAATATGCTCACAATCATTCTTGGCGGCTTTATCACTATTTCACTGGTGGGTCGCTTCGGCAGCGAGCATGTGGCCGGTTACGCTGTTGGTTTACGGCTTGAACAAGTGCTCCTGCTTCCTGCTCTGGGGTTAAACACAGCCGTAATGGCGTTAGCAGGGCAAAATTTTGGCGCAGACCAACCAGAGCGTGTCCTGGAATCCTATAAGAAAGGACTCACTATTGGCTTGGCGATGGCAGCAGTATCGATTCCTGTGATGTTGTTTCTGTCTCCGGCGATGATGGATTTTTTCACCAATGATGAATCCATCCGGAACACCGGTGCAGCCTACTTGCGCGTGGACGCTATTGCGTTTTATGCCTACGTGGTGTTATTTCTGAGCACGGCCAGCTTGCAAGCCATAAAACAACCGATGTTCCCGATGTTTCTGGGTATTGCACGTCAGTTGGTTCTGCCGGTTTCTATTAATTACATTCTGATTGTGTTTTTCGATTTTCCCATGATGTCGATCTTCTACACCATCATATCGGTCGTTGTGGTTAGTGCATTTGTTGCGCATTGGTACACACTGCGCCAACTTGGTCGCCTGAGAGCCTCGCCAGCCCACTGAGGACCTGGATTATCGAGTCGATTTAATTGATCATCAGTCAATTATGTGCTTAAAATGCAATTTGATGATGATCAGTGACTGCCCATGGCCTACGCGACTGCCAACGAACTAACCAGAGACGCCATACCAGTAGTCGATCTCACTGCGCTGCGCACTGGTGAGAACCCCGATGCAGTGGCTCAAGCCCTGCACACTGCCAGCAAAAATCTTGGCTTTATCTATGTAAGCGAGCACGGTATCGACAGCAATGTCATCGATGATGCGCGACGTGCCGCGTTCGATTTCTTCCGGCTAACCGATGCTGAAAAAGCCCACGTTCTAGTCTCGCCACAACATCGCGGCTGGCTAAAGTCGGGTGCGGCGAAAATGAAAGACGATGCCAAAGCCGATTTAAAAGAAAGCTTCATCTGGGGCCACCAGGATGAAACCGGCCACGTTGCAAACGATCACCCACTGCGTGGTCCTAACCAATGGCCAGCATCGGTACCGCTGATGGAACAGTCAGCCATGGCGTACTTTGCCGCCGCTCATGAAGTTGCTTATCAACTTATGCGCGGGTTTGCTCGAGGCTTGCAACTACCTGCCGACTTTTTTCTTCGTACCTGCTCACAACCATTGAGCCGGGCATCGTTTGTTTACTACCCGCCGCAGCCAGCGAGCTCGGGTGAAGATCAATTCGGTGTGGCACCACATACAGATTTTGGCGTACTCACCGTTTTATGCCAAGACAATACAGGCGGACTTCAAGTTGAAGACAGGAATGGACAATGGATTCATGCACCCCCCATAGACGGCACACTGGTTGTGAATGTAGGTGACTTACTCAGCCGGTGGACCGGTGGTGAGTATAAGTCAACACCGCATAGAGTCGTTAACACCTCTGGCAAAGAACGCTTATCGCTGGTGTTGGCCTTCGACCCGGATCCTGACACACAGATAAATGCAAACGACATTCCCGGCCTAACCGCCACGGAAGATCCAATTAGCTGCGGCGACTATCTGCAGTGGCGCTTTGCCAAAGCATTCTCCTACAGAACCAGGGAGTCGACTTAAATACGGCTCTTATTGAGCACACCTGACATTCGGCCAGGAAATAATGGTCCGGATGTGAAATTCCAGGATCGAATAGAGTCGGGCCCGAAATAACTTGAACAATGGTTATAAAGAAGCTCGCTTATAACCACAAAGGAAAACTAAGTGTGGACGTAGTCGAATTTGATAAAGCCAGCGACAAAGCTGCCTCCAGCAACAACGATCGTGCGATTGGTTCAGCGCTGAGAGACATGCGTGAAACACGCTCACTCTCTGCCAAGCAGCTGGCCGAGCGCTCTGGCGTTTCCGCAGCAATGATCAGCCGTATTGAAAGCGGTCAGGTTTCTCCATCCATATCAACCATGACATCGTTAAGCAACGCGCTTGATGTGCCATTGGTTAGTCTGTTCCGTGATGTCGCAGGCGAAAGAACCGACTATACACATGTCCCAAAAGGCGGTGGAGTGATCTCTACTCGTCTTATGGGAGAACACAAGCACCACTACATTAATCTTGCCTCACACCGTCGTCGTGATCTTAATTTTGAGGCGCATAAAGTCACCGTCGTATCTCAAGACTGCGAACCACCGCGCTACATCGGCCACGGCGTTTTGTTTATCCATGTTCTAGAAGGTGAGGGGCTGTATTTGTATGGAAAACAGGAAATCATATTGAAAGAGGGAGATAGTCTTAGTATCGATGCAGAATTAATGCATGGCTTTATCAAAGTATTAACACCGGAACTCAGTTTCCTGTCCGTGCAATCGGAAGCACGAAGATGAGTGCATGGATTAGCATGATCAGCGACGCCGAGGCCAGCGATGATTTACTCGACGCACTAGCATTAGCTCGTACACCGCATGGCACTGTGGATAATGTTATGCGCGTGCATTCGCACCGACCCAACACTATGCGTGGCCATGTGGCGTTGTATAGAGCCGCGTTACACGATGACAGCAACACCATTGCGCAATGGTTACAGGAAACCATTTCGTCGTACGTTTCAATATTAAATAATTGCCCGTACTCACTGGCTAATCATTGGGCCAACGCCCGACATCTCATCGCCGACGACGCAAAAGCTGATGCGATAGAAAAAGCACTTCACGCGGATAATCCGGAAGCTGTGTTTGACAAATCAGAACTTGCATTAATGTTATACGCAAGAAAACTCACTCTCCATCCTTCCCAAATGGAACAATCTGATGTTGCATTACTCAAGCGTGAAGGTTTGAGCGACGGAGAAATACTGGAAGCCAATCAGATTATTGGTTACTTCAACTACGTGAATCGATTATTGAACGGCCTCGGTGTCACCACTGACGGGGACACGGTTGGGTACTACTCAAACAATGATTAACCACCCTTATACACAAGGTATGAGTTCGCTCACTCTTTATTCTTCAGGTGCAAAGAAGAATGAACACTCCAATTAATACAGGCGACTTTAACGGAGGCATCTCACTTATCCGGGATTGCGTTGGCGGTAAGCCCGGTGAACGCTTGTTGATTGTCAGCGAGCCAGAGAGCAGTGGTGTGTACGATGCACAGGCTGCCAAGCAAGTAGCGGCAGCCGGCCGTGCCTTAGGCATGACAGTCTACGAATTTGAATCCAGCTCGTTTATAAACAGCGATGAAGAGAAAGCGATACTACTTGATTCGTTACGCGGTTTCGATCACATTGTATTCTTCTCCCGAGTTGGCGATCAGATACGCTTCTTATCGAACGAGAACATACCGCCCTCCACCATGTGTTACACACTGAACCAGGAATCCCTGAACTCGAATTTCGGTACAGCCTGTCACCATGGTATGGCAGAAATAAAGAACGCTATCGACATAGCCTGCTGGAATAGCAAAAAAATACGTGTAACTTGTCCACTGGGTACTGACTACGTTGGCAGTCCACAATGGAACCGTGAAAAACCAACAGAGGTCAGCCTTAAACGTTTCCCTTTGCTGGTGCCACAACCGATTCCTGCACTTGGGTTTAAGGGACGTATTGCGCTAAGCCGGTTTCTCATTGGCACGGGCTCACGATTCTACGACCCTTACTACCTCCCTCTTCCAGGTGTCGTGTTCGCTCATGTTGACGATAATCGTATTGTTCGATTTGAAGGCGATCAGGAACACGTGGCGAGCGTTGAGAATCACTATCGTCAGGTAGCCGGACAGCTGGACATAGATCCCTGGTTCGTTGACTCCTGGCACGCAGGCATTCACCCCGGTTGCAACTTTGAATCGGACGCAAATCACGATCTAATGCGTTGGTCTGGTACTGCATTTGGTAATCCGCGCATCCTTCACTTCCATACCTGCGGCAACTATGCACCAGGGGAAATCTGCTGGAACATACTCGACCCAACCGTCGAACTCGACGGCGTATCGTTATGGGAAAATGGCACACTACACCCCGAGCGATTAGCATCTGGCGCGGAAATTCTACACCGACACACCAATCTGGCAGCGTTATTTGCCAATCCTGTCAGAGAAATCGGACTGGCTTGTTAAGAACGCATTGCACTTAATGCAGCTCCCAACCAAGGCCAGCTAGCTCCTGTATAGTTTGCTTTCCGGCACTGAATCAGCTAGTGATCTCACTGTGAAATCTGACGTTAAAAAACTGTTGAAGAAAAATCAGCAACTCAACCAACTGGACGCTGTGAAAGTCAGCAGTCATGTGCAACGAGAAAAAGGCGATTGGTTTATCAACACGATTATGCTGGAAGGCCACTCAGTCAGCTTTAAATATAAACGAAAAAAACAATACCGCAGTCTGGTCGGTGCATCGGTCAATTTGACTTACTACCCTGACACAGAACAAGTCGCCGGTATGGAATTCGAGTTTATGAAAGTCGTGCGCATTCGTAGAACTTAACTTACGCCATTGCAAACTAGTATCGATTCTGGCTCTTTGTACCATAACCCGTACATTCTCTATTCGCCGTTGCCGATGATTTTATGCAGTCGGCGCTAAAACCACAGGCAGCTTATCGTACAGGTATTGCCGTACCACTCTCACTTTTTCAGTGTCACGTAAATCGGAATTGGATAAAACCCAAACGCCATTGGCAGCAACTTGTGTTTTAGTTTTCAATCTCACCAGATTTTTATAAGCCGGGATAATATAAGCGGGCAACAGCGTGATTCCCAAGCCTGCATTTGCCATAGCCGCGGCACAAAGAAAATTATTAACCGTGGTTTTATCAGCGCTTATTGGCATAAGCCGATTAAACCACTGATAAAAAGGTGCGCTTGAAAAAGATGCGTCCAGTGCTATGAAACGGTAGCCATGCCAGTCCTCTAAAGGCTGGTTGAGATCAATTCCAGCAACGTAGTGCTCCGATGCTGCAACACCAAAATGGATATTCGCCACTTTACGGCCAATTAGATTATCCGGCGGCGCGTTACCAGTGCGAATGGCAATGTCGGCTTCACGCTTATCAATGTTGCTTAAGTGGGTATCCATAAAGATGGAACACGTAATATCGGGATACATCGTTGATAAATCAGCAATGAGTGGCGGCAGCACGCTATGCGCCAAGGTATCTGTGGTGGTAATAATAACCTCGCCAGCAAGCTCATCATCAGCACCTTGCAGGGCCCGAGATAGACCAGACAAGCTCTGTTGGATTTTCGTTGCTTCCTCGAACAACGTCTCACCCACCTTCGTTAATGCATAACCATTGCTGGCATGGTCAAAAAGCCGCGCTTGAATCTGAACTTCGAATTGTTTAATACGCCGTTGTACGGTGGTGTGGCTCACGCCAATCGACCGCGCAGCCTCTGAAAGCGTGCCATGCTCTGCCAGAGCCATGAAATAACGAATGTGATCCCAATTCCATTGCATTGCTTAAACACTCAATTAGTGGGTATGTTGCTGAACAATTCTGCACAGGCATTGTTCATTTATGCAAGGATTTATTCTTCATTGTGCACCAGGCTTTTTGGTATGTTGTGTGTTCAAACCAGCAAAGGATGAAATGTTATGAAGTCAATCATGGCAATCGCGATAGCCATCGTCATATCAGGCACCGCATTTATCACAACGGCCGCAGCCGAAGGACCACACGATGCCGCCATCAAGGGCCGGCAAGCCATGTTCCAGACTTACTCATTCAATGTGGGTATTTTGGGCGACATGGCAAAAGGAAAGATCGAGTACGACGCAGCGCTTGCCGCTGAACTTGCAGCGAACCTGAACGCCGCCGCCAATTTCGGACAATCTGCCATGTGGCCTGCAGGTTCAGACAGCGAAACTGAGGGAAATCTCAAAAATCGCGCGTTACCCGTAATCTGGTCTACTTTCCCTGCCATTGTGGAAAAAGCTGATGCACTTAAAAGCGCTTCAGCGGTACTTGCCGAGCAAGCCGGGCAAGGCCTTGATGCGTTACAAGGCGCGATGGGCGATGTAGGCGCATCTTGCAAAGCGTGTCACGATGATTATCGGGCTAAACGTCGGTAAGTAGCACAATGGCTGAGCAACATCGTCAAAACAGAATTCGGGTCTGGGATATCTGGACCCGATTGTTCCATTGGTTATTTGCTGCAGCCATTGTCTTTTTGCTGGTCAGCGGTCAAACCGGCTTTCAATTTTTCGAGTGGCACCGCCAGGCGGGCGAGTTCGTTCTGCTGCTGTTAGCCTTCCGACTCATCTGGGGAATAATCGGTAGCGGCAGTGCTCGTTTGCTACCGATGGTTAAATCGCCTGTTTCAGCAGTCAAACACCTTATCCATTTACTGCAAGGCAAACCTGAACAAACTGTTGGGCACAATGCGGCTGGTGGCTGGGCAGTACTGATCATGCTCGCACTGGTATCGTTTCAAGCTATCAGCGGGATATTGATCGCCGATGAAGATGAACTTATTGAAGGTGCATTCTATGGTACGTTGAGTGCAGATCTAAGTGAACGGCTTCTACATCTACATCACCTTAACGCCAAGTTCCTGATGATAATTGTCGGGTTGCACGTGTTTATGATTCTTTTTTACTTACTGCGTGCCGGCCAAAACCTGATTTCCCCGATGATTAGCGGACGAATGCACTGGTCGAACCAGAATACGCCACCCAACATGCATTGGGCGTCAGCATGGATTGGATTGCTTGTGTTATTAGTGGTGGCAGGCGTTATCAGTTGGTTGTTTGGCTGGTTTGGGTTATAGCTAATTATTTACAACCGGCTTCGATTGCATACGACTGACAGTTTCTCGCTCAGCCCGTTTGCAACGTATGGGTGGCAGGCCTCTGTCCATCAACTCCATATCTTCAAGCACCATGTTACCCATGTGTTTGAATGCAACATCCATTGCACCAGCCCTGTGGGCGGAACGAATAAAATTTGGTAAGCCTCGCGCACGATGATTCGCCGCCAGAGGCTCTTCTGGGAACACATCGCTCGCCACCAGAATATGCCCAGATTCCGCTGCATCCATCATGGCATTGAAATCAACCACCTCTGCACGAGACAACAATATGAAACAGGCACCCGATCGCATAGCAGAAAATTCTGCCTCACCGATAAAGTGAAGATTCTCTGATGTAACTGCCGCTACAACGAATATAAAATCGGTGCTTGCGATGACCTCATCTAACGTTGCTGGCACAACACCACTCTCTTTAAGCACAGACGGTGGCAACCACGGGTCGTACACTTTAATAGAAGCATTAAATCCGCTTAATACCTTTTTCAATGCACGACCAAGATCGCCATAGCCGATGATGCCAATATTGGAACCTGAGAGAAGGCGTGCCTGCGTATTCCCATCACCACCCCATAGCTCTTTACCCTGCGTGAACGCTTTATCAGCGTGGGTAATGCCACGCGCTAAATCGAGCGCTAATCCCAAACCCAATTCGGCCACAGGCTGGGCGAACACCGCACCGGTTGTCAGCACATGCACGCCACGCTCGAAAATAGTTTGATAAGGCATATTGTCGATAAGATTCGACTCCACATTAAGCACAGCGCGCAAATTCTGTAGCTTTGCAAGCGTTATGTCTGAAATGGGAGGCTGACCAATGATATAACGAGCAGCACCAAGTGTTTTTTCAGGCAAACTCGCCAAAGCATCATCTGTGGTTTCGACCACGTCGTATTTGCTGTGGAGTAGCGACAGTTTCTCGCAAGAAAAAATCAGCTCAAGACTGCGTGGTGCGGGTGATGATAGAACGATGGGTTTCATGTAACTGAGGTTATCGCAGATTGAATCTGCGTGTCATCATTTTCTTAACAAGCTCTTTTCAAGCACTTCCACTATGTCAGTAATCGAAGGTTCTCGAAATAAATTCTCATGGGCATCACATTTTAGTTTTTTCGTCTCCACAGATTCTGCATGCAGCTCCCAACCCAAATGCTGGCTTCGAATTCGCCAAAACGGCTGCTGCTCTATCGCATACACCGTGAGCTTCTGCTTGAGTTTCTTCGCAGGCTTATAGAGTCGGTGCCAGCCATAAACATGCACCCACTCGTCTACTTGCGGAATCGTTGGCTGACCCGATGGCGCTGCAGACTCGGAAGCCGGGCCAGGTCCGTTAGGCGTTTCCGATTCTGCAAGCACGCTCTTCGACGGTGATGAGGCAGAGCTTTCGCTTGCCGTGGATGTCGCGAATAGGTGGTTACGGTTTGTGAACAAGGGCTGCAATACACGCCTTACTATGACACGGCGCCAAAGCACCATGGGTACATCCAACCAACGTTCTTGGGTAAGTAGTTTATAACGCGACATCAGTTGTTGTAGCCGATACGTGCGAGACACAGTAAACGTTGCCCAGGTATTCAAAATACCGACCAAGCCGCAACTCTCACCCTTGTTCTCAAGAATTTTAGCCATCTCGTAAGTCAGTTGCGCCCCGGTACACATACCGAACAGGTGATACGGCCCCTCTGGCTGAACCTCCTGCATGGCCTTAACGTACTGTTCAGCTAAAGGTGGTAATTCACCTGGCAAAAGTTCTCTGAAAGTAGAAGACTCAGGAGGAGCTTGTAGTACAAATACCGGAATGGTATCGCTCAAGCGATTACCCAAATGTGCAAATCCGATGGTATTGACATCGGGAGTGGCAACGCAAAACAGCGGTTGCAATGAACCCGTAGCACGAATCGGCAGACACACGTCAGGTTTCATTGTCCAGCTATTGTCGACAATGATATCGAGCATATCGTTAAAATGGGGTTTTGAATAAAGCGTAATAATCGGAATCGAGCACCTCAACATTGTTTCCACCCGATTATGAAGTCGAGCTGCATCTATCGAATTGCCACCCAACTCAAAAAAACTGAGGCTTTTATCCAGCTCGGAGAGCTTCAGCGCGACTTTCCATTCATGCAAAAGAACTTGTTCTACGTAGGTTTTTTCCAATAAGTCACGACCCTTTTCGCGCCCACTTAGCGACTCGCCACTACTTACCGGTGATTGAGTCGCAGCTTGCCAGGAAACTACGTCGGAATCGACATGTGTCACGTCGTCGCTTTCAGCTTGCACTCCAGATTGTGCAATAAATTCAAAGCCCGGTAACTGTGAGATAGCCTCGTTAATATCGACCGTGCCGAGCATCTGTAACGTAGCACGGTACTGTGTAAGCATGTCATCCAGTGGCGTAATCGTCGTGAATCCCGCGATGGTTTTCAGGATCAAATCAAACCCGTCCACACTTTCGTTGACGATCATCGATAACGGAAACACAGAAGCAGCCTGATGACCATCGCCTATCGGCTTTAATGGTTTCCGGGTGTGAGCGTTAGCTTGTGAAGGTACTTCAGCCGCAGATTCAACTTTATTCAACCACAAAAAAAGTGTATCAATCAGTCTGTCTTGCGTACTCTTATTCTGCGCTTTAAAGGCTTGATTCAATTGCAGCAGTGAAAAATGCTGATGAGGTTCTCTGCTCTGCTGATCGGAGAGCAGGTTTGACAACAGGTTGTTCAGAGACACCTCAGGCTCGATATTGCATCGACTAGCCACGTTATTGATAAAACAACCAATCATACGTTCAATACCCGGGATGCCCGCCGGCCTTCCACTGACGGTGACACCAAACAGGACATCGGGGTTTTGCACAAGCCTTGACATGGTCAGCCCCCATGCGACTTGAAAAAGAGCCGCAGAGGTAGCGCCGGTGCGACGCTTGAGTTGATTAAAATTACCCAGCTCTGAAAACGATACATGAACGGTAGCTTGCTGCTCGCCAGTCGCCGTCGCGTCACAGTTACGCATGGTTAAAGACTCACCACCACGAAAACCGTCGAGGTAATCAACCCAGTAATTCAACGCGGCATTGGGCGAGCTGGATTGTATGAAACTGATATAGGACTTAAACGGCTGTGGTTGCGTCTTGACACTTGAAAATGAAGATGTCGACGAACTTTTTACGGGTAGCTCCTGTGCTAATAACTCACTTAATAAAGATTCAAGTTCACTGACAATTATCGGGATGCACCATCGGTCGAGTATTAAATGATGAGATGTCCACAGCATCGTTTTTTCACCCGTATCTGAGATGATATACATCACTCGCATCAAAGGCGCTTTAGTGATATCAATCGGCTTCTGTTTGTCAGCCGACAATATTCTCGCTTTTTGCAGCTCAACACTTTCACTAGAACCAGACTTGAGTTCGACAACTTCGCTTTCAAGCACAGCAGAGCCAAGCACAAACTGCAACGGGCCTTGCTCTGATTTCCAATGAAAGCCCGTACGCAATACTGAATGACGATCTATCAGTTTCGCCCAGACTATCTCCAACTGACTAACATGGCACTCGTCAGGGAGCTCAAAAACAATATGCGAGTTCAGCTCTGTTGAATCCGGATTACCCACCGCATGCAGAAGCATAGCCTCCTGCATAGGTGTTAACGGGTATATGTCTTCCAGATTTTTCATAGATACACAGCTAGGCAAGCATCAAAATCATAAACCATCATCTACGCCAGTTTCGCCAGATTGCGCACAGTATTGCCGGTATACTCTTTCAACTTGATTTCTCTGTGAATGTAGGTATTCACGAAGTTTTTCGAACATAATTTGCTCAATAGTATTCACTCAATATCTTTAAGGATACTGTCGAGCGTATCTTGCGATAGAGAAGCGGCTGAAAAATCACTGGGTGTATAAACCGGCTGGCCATCTGATTCACGCAAATGATTCAATAAACTACGCATTTCGCCCATCAGATCCTGGCTTAAATTTTCAATAAAGACCCCGTTCAAATTTTCCACCACGTGCCAATATAAATGCAATTGACCGTTACTGACAAACGCATTGAGCTCGATATCAAATGCTCGTTTCGCGTTTTCGTCGCGCAAGAAAAGTTTTTCACAAACATCAATAGTATAACCATCGGCGTTCAACACCAAACCGCTGTTACCCATATAGTTAACCAGACAGGTCGTATTTTTTGACCCTTCTGAAGGGCAAGCGGTGTGTTGCCGAAAGTACCAGTTCAAATACTGGTTATTGGCTTGCCTGTTTTGCCGCAATGAATTTTTTACACTCTTTAGCGCCGTAGGCACATCAGTACTCACTATTGCCGATTTATCGAAAGGATATATATTCGACAACCAACCTATAACATCGGTTACATCATGATCGCTGATGGACAAGTCTCTTCCACTGGCTTCACAATAGAGATCTAACTCAGTGGTTGATTGCTCCCCTTCGTATCGCTGCCAAAGACAACTGAGTAGTGCAACCAGCACTTCCAGCAGATTAACGTTTGCAGCATCTGCTGCAGCTAGAAGCTCTTTTGTGTCATGCTCGTTCAGGGTTGCCAAATGGCGATGACTAAGCTCTTCTGTAAACGACAAGCGGGATTCACCATTAGCCTCATTAGCTGCCAATGGCCATCCCGCCCGACCAGCAATGCCTTCCAAATCACTGACATCCATTTCGTTAACTAGGCTTGAGTACTGTCGGAATGACAATGATTCTGTGGCAGCGGCGCTCTCGGAATTCTCAAGATAACCAACATCAGCCGCGATAGAGCGAATTAGCTGTGAAACAGATAGATGATCAATAACAAGATGATGCGCAATGACGTAGATCTCATTGATACATCCGGCTTGATTCTCCAAACCGATAAATCCAAGCTTCCAGCCTCTATCGAGCTGCCATGATTCAGCCATTTGCTTAAGCACGGTATCAACTTGCTGTTCCGAGCGAGCATCTACACCAAGTGTTTTGAACTGAACCGGGTCGGGTGAAGATTCAGGAATTTCACAATGCCAGCCAGTTGAATCCGTGGTAAAACAGCTTGCAAGGGATGGAAAACTTTTCAATACCTTGTTAACAGAATCTATAAGATCAGCACTATCTATTTCATTGTCAAAGGCTACCCGGTAAGCGATACTCCAATGCGCTGGATTGGGATTGTTCAACGAAAAAAACCAGTGCTGAATAGGCGTTAGCTCTGTTGCACCAAACTGGCTGACCGAGCTTGATGTGTCTTCGTTTTCGGCTTCAATTTCAGCCAGCTCCATAGCAATGGTAGCAAAACTTTTTTGAGCCACAATTTGATTTATCTGACAGTTCAGACCCCTCTCCCTTGCGCGGGATACGAACATAATGGCAGAGATAGAGTCGCCTCCCAACTCGTAGAAGGTTTCTTCAGCCATAATGCTTGAAACCTGCAGAACCTCGATAACAACCGATTCAAGCTGTCCCAATATTGCCTGAGCAGCCGCGCTAAGCTCTGACTCCGTGCCATTGCTGGCTGCTGTGTGTTCATTTGATTTACTGGCCTTGGCCAGTATTTCGCACGATTGCATAGCAACTGTGTCCAACTTTTCGGTGGCCGTTTTTGGAAAGCTCTCGATAGCAATCACTTGTGAAGGCTGCATATAAGCCGGAAGCTTGTTCTCGATCTCGTGCAGAACCTGCTCACACAAAGTAACCGGTTGGTGTGAATCGGCATTGCTGTTTTCACTATCACCCGATGATGCAGCAGGTGCAATAAAGACGGAAATTTGAGAGAACTGCACATCGTGTACAGAGCGATGTATATTCTTTGAGCTATCATCAGCACCGCTGTCGGCTTGGGTGCCATGTACACCTATTGCCACACATTGACCAACGCCCGGCAAACTTAACGCGATATTTTCAATTTCCGCAGGTTCAATCCTGTGGCCTCTTATTTTAATCTGACGATCGATACGTCCATGAAAAAACAATTGTCCATCTTGCGAGAAACTACCTAAATCACCAGTCCGGTAGCATTTAAATGACAAATTACTCTTAAAAGCCGGCAGGGAAGACACAAAGCGTTTTGATGTTTCAACTGCATCGTTCCGATATCCACTGGCAACACCAGGTCCGGTAACAACGATTTCCCCTAATGTGCCTGTTGGCACTGGGTGCCCATCTTCGTCAACGATATTAATTGCCGTTCCCGGTATTGCGTCACCAATACTAACGGGAGATTGCGCGCGCTTGAGCTTTGCAACACTCGACCAGACCGTGCATTCTGTAGGGCCATACTCGTTATAGAGCTCAACATCAGGAAGTGACTTGAAATGGCGTTCAACAGTGGCTTCATTGCAGCTCTCGCCAGCCAGGATAACTCTTTTCAGAGAAACCAATTGTTCTGCCCCGACGCCATCGAGTAGCAAACGGTAATACGTGGGCAAGCAAAGAATGGTATCAATCTGATGTTGCTGTATAAGTTCGGCTATTAATTGAACGTCTTTGATTTCGTCTCTTTCTGGCGCATATAAACTTCCACCACCCAACAGGCTCCAATATATGCCTACCACTGAACTGTCGAATACCGTCGGCGAAAGCAACATAAATCGAGTTTGTTGCACACCATAATACGCAATTCTTGCAGCGGTTGAATATATCAGGTTCGCGTGCGACACCATGACACCTTTGGGTTCACCCGTACTTCCCGAGGTGTACATAACGTAAGCCGGTTGATCCTGACTTACCCCGTTGGCGATCGAGTGATATCGTTCGACAGCTTTCCGCGAATCAGCCACGTTATCACCATGCAGAAAATCGTCAATATTGACAGAGACAACACCCAACCCCTCAATATTCAGTTTTCCGATTCTGTTGGCCATTTCCGAATCGGTAATAACATACTGACACTGACTTTTAGTAATCAGACTTTTTAAGCGTTCATCACTGGCATCCGAATCAAACGGCACATACGCAAGCCCAGCTTCCAACACACCGAAAAAGGAGACAGGCTGCTTCCATACAGAGGAAATACAAATGCCAACGAGCGTTGTAGACACTGTTCCCCCAGAATGGTGGTGAAACTTATCCTTGGAATCACTCGAAGCGTTATCCTCAGCCAATAACAGTCGAAGTTTGCTTGCAACGTTGCTCACGATGGTGGCTAACCTGTTATAGCTAATAGCCGCGTTAGTACTCTGCACCGCGATACAATCAGCATTGCTATCTGTTGTGTGATTTAACCAGGAAGCCACCGTTGAATATTCAGCGAAACTTACATCACTGACAACAGAGTTAAAGCCAACGCTTTGCGTTCCTGCAGCGTAGCGTTGTTGCAGTGAAGAGAGCAGTTCAGCGCTAGTTGCTACAGAGCCAGACAATATCTTATCTACTACCAACAACAGATCACTTTGCATTTGTTCGACTAATGATTCGCTGACGATTTGCGGATCAAATGACAGTTCAACTTTAAAATCACCATTGGGATCAAAGATCATGCTCAATGGGACATCACTATCAACAGCAAATTGGATGTTCGTGACGCTCAGTTTAGATTCAATCGATGCTATTTCGTCTACCATAAGCTCTGGCTCTATGGAAACTACCGTATCGAATACAGATGATTCCGGCCCGAGCGCCAGGTGCTGTTTAATATCCTGCAAGCCAATCTGACCGTACTCTTGATTGATCTGAAGTTGGTTTTGAATGCTTCCAATCCATTGAACAAGAGACGTTTCTGAATCCAAGTGTGTATAAAATGGGAGGGTATTAATGAACAAACCCACTGCACCGTCGATACCCTGAATTCCAGAATAACGGCCAGAGGCCACAGATCCAAAATAAGGCGACTTGGTGCCTGAGTAGGCGGCGACCAATATCGCCCAGGCAGCGTGAATAAAACCTGCAAGCGTTACTGAATTTGTTAAGCAATACTCTTTGACGCTAAGGCATTTCTGCTTATCCCATACTCTCTCATTAATGTCGTAAACGGCTTTTATCGAATCAGTAATGTCTGAAGTTGATAATGCATCCTTTGATTGGTTCGTACCGGCAATAGTCGCATCTGCGCGAGCATCCATCTTGGCCGGTATGTTTAATTCAGACTTATCAACTTTCTCAAGGTATTTCGCCCAAAAACTCTGTACCTCATCCATGCTACCAGAGTTAAGATGCTGAACATATTCACCATATGTGAGAGATTGCTTTTCCTGCAGTGCAGATAATTTTGCGATGTCTTCGTATAGTTCCAAGACCACCTTGAACACGATAGATGCAGACCACGCATCCATAACAAGATGATGCACTTGCCAGATAAGCGTGTATTCGTTATCAGACCACTTAATCAGCTTAAGAAACATCAAAGGGCATTGATCTATCGCGATTCTTTCGCTGCGATACGCTAAGCGCAATTGGGCTGTATGATTCCGCCGTTCTTCTAGCGACACATTACTACAATCGATAATTTCAATATCTAATTCTGCATCATCCAAAACAACCTGAAGAGGCTCTTCTACCCCATCCCATATAAATTGCGTGCGCAATGCTGGAAACAACTGAATAGCTGCACGCCATGCAGCATTGAATCTAGCTTGCTCTAAAGGCCCTCGAAAATTAAAGGTTGCACTACCAACAAAAAGATTTATATCCGTTTTTGTCAGTACCTCAAACAACATTCCTTGTTGCAAAGGTGTTAGTGGATAAGCATCGACGACTTCTCTACTCATTTTGCAAGTCTCGATACGACTACCTTAAATGGTCGTACTACAATTGGTCTCACTACAGAACCCCTATGCGTTGCAAGAGCCAATAACAAGAAATAATGACTATGATTAGAGATAGAGCCTGCATTATCCGGTTTCTATATATCGCTTTGCGACTTGCCAGAATAACCAATGGAACCATAATCAACGCTATAAGCAATTGACCAAATTCTATACCGAGATTGAAAAGAACAACAATCCTCTCCAGAAAGACGTTACGGAAAGCAAGCTGATTCATCACGGAGGCAAAACCCACACCATGAAATAGGCCAAAAACAAACACCAACAATAAGGATTCGTGGGAGAAAAACGGCTTTATATTATTCAATGCAATAACAAGAATGGACACAACGATAATAATTTCTGCCAGCAATATATTGACATTGATTAATCCGAGTACAGACAGCGTCAAAGTTATAGAATGGGCAATGGTGAATGCCGTCAGCAACTTAAATACCGTCCAGAGGGTAGATTTCAAATTCTGACGATCTTCCCAACCAGTCTCACGTCGGTAGACCATAGAGGATGTTAACAGCAACGTTACTACAAACAACACATGATCAAAACCGTAAAGGATATGTAAAATGCCCTGCCGGAAGAAATCTTTCCAGGTATTATATTCAGGTGGATTCTCTGTATCCAGCATCTGACTTGCATTCCTGGAATCAAAAACCAGAGCAACATACTCTTCACCGAAAACCTCTCCTGTTTTCCGGTTACTGTCTATCAGCACAAGACTTTTATGCAAACGATCTTCTTTCAGGCTGGACTCATCAAGAAACAGAGTGTTACGAACTTCTACAAGGTGACTGGAAAGATCAGACGTTGTTGTAAAGAAAAACTGAATAATGTAGTCGTTCTCTTCAAGCCGTTGCACTTGCTCGAATTGAATTTCCAGTGGAGTTTCACCATCGACAAGCTGAAAGTTATCTAAAATATAGTCCTGAACCTGTGCGATCTTTTCCTGATCAAAATCCTCAACATTGGCCTCTGGAAAGTCGAGCCCTAGTTTGGATTTCGTATCCTTTCCACTGAGCTCAAATCGACCACTAATGTGGTCCTCTTCAACCGTTAACCATATATAGTTTTCGCCATCCGCATGGGCATAGGCATTGCCACAGATTGTAAACAGGCTTAGAAAGAGAAGTAGAAATGATATTTTTCGAAGATGGGGTTTTAAGTTACCAATGCCTGTCAAAGCCATACTGTTAGAAAATACCACTATACAAACCCCACAAATTCAACTTACTCATTTAAAAAACAGAGCTCCATTACCAGAACCCTACCTACAACTAAATAAATAGCTCCACTACCAGAACCCCACCTACAACAAGGACACTACCAATTTTTATAGCGAGACCACTTGTACCCTCACTCTTGCACTCTCACTCTTGCACTCTCACTCTTGCAAAGGCATTTGTGCTGCAACCACATACACAATTAAACGAATTCAATAGTTCCATTTAATTGACCCAAAATTGGCTGCATAATGATTGACAGCGGCCTTAAAGCAAAACTGTTAACTTGATCACATTGACTAATTTGGACACAACAGAGACTACAGAAGATTAATGCAATCACCAGTAGAACTCCAGACGCATAATGAGATTAAATCCAACAATGCTTTCATCCAACAGCAGCAAATTCCATTACTGTGAATTAAGAGCATTTTTGATTCAAAACGAAACATGCCTGACGCGAGAAGCGCGGGAAATTAGTGCGCTTGATTATTCTGCTGGAAATCCAGGAAACGCGTCATCGTATTAGTCAGGGAGCTCGAATCGCAAATTTGGTTCAGACATAGATATTATGAAAAAGTGGATTGATATCTTGTGTAACCCCATTCAAGCAGCGCAAGCGTATCTTAAGCAATGCCATTCACTCGCACCGCCCATTAGTATAATTACTTCACAACAAATGGATATTGTACAAAGCGGTATATCCGCATACGATTTATGGGCGAAAACCCTTACATAAGATTGTTAATACAATTCGCTGTGGATTGCGTATGAAGGATTTTCATGCAGGTTGAGGCTCACTGAGCTAGCCGATTAAAAGTAGAGGGTGTCTTGACGGCCTAGTTGGCGGAAGAGGTGAAGCCTCTGGCATTCATGCGGTATTTGACTGTAAGCACATAGGGCTCACAACATGCCTATTCCATCAGTAGCCCGAACAGCGATACCCTTTAGCTCGACATCATCCAGACAATACACATTCACACCAAAATAATCAGGTGTGACCCGCTTCCGATGAAAGGTGTAAATGCCACAGACTTTGCAAAAGTAGTGTGTAGCGGTATGCGTATGAAATTGATAAGCGCTCAAAAAATCACTGCCACTAATTATGTTCATGGCCGACTCACTCACCTTAACCATCAGTGCATTTTTCTTTCGACAAATTGAACAATCACAGGTGGTTAGTTCGGGAAAGTCGGTGGTGATCTCAAATTGCACCGCCTGACAGTGACACTCTCCTGTGTATGTTTTTATGGCTGGCATCGCTTGATTAGAGTATCTGACTTAAAAACTCTTGCGTTCT
>CAKZUP010000058.1 GCA_937922945.1 uncultured Granulosicoccaceae bacterium | reverse complement strand
GGCATTTCGTGTAAATACACTTCAGATGCAGGCCCTTTCAAATCGCTTTCAAACGCTGCGTATTGCGCACGCACTGCCTCCCAATAAAACGATATGCGTTGTATGGCATTCTGATCGAGTTTTGTGTCGCGCTCATCACCTGATAACGCGGCAACGATAGAACCAAGACAAGGCTGTGATGTGTTGCCCGACAGCGCATCCATTGCAGCATCTACAGCATCGACACCAGACTCAACAGCGGCCAGTACCGTCGCGGCTGAGATGCCCGAGGTATCGTGAGTGTGGAAGTGCACAGGAATGCCAATCTCTGAGCGCAAGGCTTTAAACAAGACTCGCGCAGAAGCCGGGCGCATAAGCCCACCCATATCTTTAATACATAAAATATGTGCACCGGCTTTTTCCAGCTCGTGTGCCATATCCAGATAGTATTTCAAGTTGTACTTTGGCTTGGCCTCATTGAGCATATCGCCGGTATAGCAAATGGCTGCTTCGCACAACTTGTTCTCTTCCAGTATCGCATCCATGGAAACGCGCATGTTCTCAATCCAGTTAAAACAATCGAACACACGGAACAGATCGACTCCGCCATTGGCGGCTTCACGCACAAAATGCTTCACCACGTTGTCGGCATAGTTGGTGTAACCCACGCCATTCGCGCCGCGTATCAGTGCCTGCAACAATATATTGGGTGCGCGTTCACGTATCAATGAGAGCCGCTCCCATGGATCTTCAGTGAGAAAGCGCATGCTGACGTCAAACGTCGCGCCACCCCAGCATTCAAGCGACAATAATTCTGGCATCGACTTCGCGTATGCGCCTGCCACATTCACAATGTCGTGGGTACGCATACGAGTGGCAAGCAACGACTGATGTGAATCGCGCATGGTGGTGTCTGTAACCAGTACCTGTTTCTGTTCGCGCATCCATTCGGCAAACTTTATCGGGCCATCTTTATCCAGCCGTTGTTTGGTGCCATCGACAATCGGCTTGTCGAACCAGGGCGCATCCATGGGGCGCTCGTCTGCTCTTGGTTTGGCGCGATCGCGAGCATCTGGATGGCCGTTGACCGTAACATCGGCAATGTAGTGTAGTAATTTTGTTGCGCGGTCTTTTCGTTGTACCTGTTCAAATAGCGCAGGCGTGGAATCGATAAACTTGGTGGTATAGCTGTTATCCAGAAACTCCGGATGACTAATAATGTTCTCAAGAAACGTCAGGTTGGTTGCGACACCACGTATTCGAAACTCACGTAGTGCACGGTCCATGCGTTTAATGGTTTCTTCAGCCGTTGGCGACCAGGCCGTGACTTTTTCCAGCAATGGGTCGTAGAAGCGGCTGATTACCGCACCGGAGTAAGCTGTGCCGCCATCGAGACGAATGCCAAATCCCTGCGCACCACGATAGGCGGTAATGCGACCATAATCGGGTATAAAATTTTGTTCAGGATCTTCTGTAGTGATCCGGCATTGCATTGCATGGCCATTCAGTTTGATGTCTTCCTGAGCCGGAACACCCGATTCCGGTGTGCCAATTTCTTCACCTTCCAGCAAGTGTATTTGCGCTTTGATGATATCGATACCCGTTACTTCCTCGGTAACGGTGTGCTCGACCTGCACGCGTGGATTAACTTCGATAAAGTAAAAATCCTCACTGTCCATGTCCATTAGAAATTCAATGGTACCGGCGCCAACGTAATTGGTTGATTGACCAATACGCAATGCATACTCAGAAATTTCCGCCCGTTTTTCAGCCGACAAGTAAGGTGCAGGTGCGCGTTCCACGACTTTCTGATTACGACGCTGCACCGTGCAGTCGCGTTCGAATAAGTGCACAACGTTGCCGTGCGTATCGCCAAGAATTTGCGCTTCCACGTGGCGGGCGCGTTCAACCAGCTTTTCCAAATAGATTTCATCTTTGCCAAAAGCCGCGCGGGCTTCTCGTTTGGCTTCTTCTACATCGCTATCTAAGTCGTCGTCGCTGCGAATCACTCGCATGCCACGGCCGCCACCGCCCCAGGAGGCTTTAAGCATCAGCGGATAACCAATTTCGTTGGCCATGCGTTTAATGCTGGGCATATCATCGGGCAGCGGTTCGGTTGCCGGGACAACCGGCACATTGGCTTTCATCGCCAGATTTCGCGCTGCTACTTTATTGCCGAGAGAGCGCATGGTTTCAGCGCGAGGACCAATAAAGAGTATGCCGGCGCGATTACACGCATCAACAAACTCGGGTGATTCTGACAATAAACCGTAACCGGGGTGTATGGCGTCTGCGCCGGAGAGTTTGGCGACACGCAACACTTCGTCGATGGATAAATAGGATTCTATTGGCCCGAGTTCGGCATCCAGATGTGGACCCTTACCCACGCGATAGGCTTCATCGGCCTTAAACCGGTGCAGCGCCAGCTTGTCGGCCTCAGCCCAAATGGCCACGGTTTTGATGCCCAGCTCATTAGCCGCCCTGAAAACGCGAATCGCTATTTCTGATCGATTGGCAACCAGCAGTTTTTTGATAGGCAACGCGATATCCTCGTTTGAGTAGAAAGATGCCTATAGTTTAGCAGTCTGGCTCGGAGCAAATTAGCCGCGTTTACGCAATGCAGTTTCAACAGGTTACTGGGTGATGGTAAATTCAAACGCAATGGTCACATTGATGTCGACATAGTCGCCTGTTGGTTGGCTATCAAGACCAAGCTGATAGGCTGCTCTATCAACGATGAATTCGCCTGTGGCCATTTTTTGACCGTTTTCATCAATGATTTTTAGCTCGAATTCCTGCGGATGATCAATTCCTTTAATAGTAAGTATTCCTGCAATATTGAACACGTTTTCTGCGTTGGAATCGATTTGTGTGGCTTCGAAAGTGGCTTGAGGGTGCGCAGCAACGTTAAACCAGTCAGCATCGGGAAGAGAGCCTTGCACCTGCATATTGTCGGACGTGGCCGAGCTGGTGTTGACGATGGCGCTCAGCTGGCTGCTTTGCGCAGAGTCAGGGTTAAGCGAAGCTGTGACGCTTGAATCGGAAAAGCTGATGGTTGTGGCTTCCCCCATCACGGTTGCGATGGCACGAACAGCACTGTTTCCAGCTTGCATGTCAGGCGCGGATGGTTTCAGTGTGGCGTAGCCGATCACGGCGACGATGCAGCCCAAAGCGATAGAAAACGCCATGCCGAGCATGGTTTGGCCGGTGCGGGCGTCTCGCGTTGGCATCATGCGTGTGAGCACCGTGTCTTTATTGATCAGGTGGTGTTTTAATGCGGCGGCCACATGCAGCAGCAAGAGGGCGATGAGCGCACCGGTTGCGATTTCATGGAATTGCGCGAACCGGGCTTCTGCCGAGGTTTTATCCACTATCTCTGTCAGCCATGGCAAATGCGGCCAAGGTATGACGTTGAACAAGTAGGTGTCGATGTTTAGTGGTGAGACTGACACCAACATCCAGCCCGTTATCGGGGCAATAAACAGCAATGCATAAAGCAATATATGAGATGCGTTGGCCGCGAAGTGCTCCCAAGCGGGTGCGTTATCCGGATGTGATGGTGCCCGATGAGTGACCCGCCAGAGTAGCCTGCATACGCTGAGCAGCAAAATAAGCACACCAAAGGTTTTGTGCCATTGAGTTAGCGTGAAACGCAATGTGCTGTTGTCATCGAGGGATACCATGACCTTGCCAACTACTAGCATGCCCACAATAAGAAACGCCATCAGCCAATGAAGGCTGATGGCGATATTGTTGTAGCGTGTTACCGGCGTTTTATTCATAGCTCATAAGTTATGTTGTGCCTTTGGTACTGGTGCCTGTAAAGCAATGTACTGTTTAGCGCGCTGCGCACATTCCCTTGCGCGCTATTTCATTCGCTGAATTTTAACTCATATAAATAATTAACACCGTATTGGCTTTACTGCATAACCAGTTCGGCGGTGACATGCAAAGCCACTTCATCACTCACGGCTGGAATGGCCGCTTTCATGCCGAATTCAGAGCGTGCTATTTCAGAGCTGGCTTGCAGGCCGATGGTTGGCTTGCCGCTCATTGGATGATTCATGGCTGCATTAATAGTGACATCTAACGCAACGGGTTTGCTCTGACCTTTAACGGTCAGATCGCCCATAACCTTGTAATTACCATCGCGTGCCGCTTCAACACTGGTAGAGCTGAAAGTAATTTCCGGATGGTTAGCGGTATCAAAAAATTTCTCGCCAGTGAGGTGATCTTTCCAGACATCTGAACCAGCCACGATGCTGTTTGCATCAATTGTTACATTAACCGTGGATTTTGTCGGGTCTTCGTTATCAAGATTAAGGTCGATGGTGAAGTCATCGAAGCTGATAACCGGATTTGAGAGGCCCAAATGGTTATATGAAAATGTAACGTACGCATGTGTTGGGTCTACCGCGTAGTCGCCCGATGGTACGCCAGAGAGATCGGCTGCAGAGGCAAACGTGCTGAGGCCAAGTGCGCCAACGGCTGCGATAGTGGTTAAAAGTGTGTTTTTCATAAATATCTCCGAATTTTCCTGATTGCGGTTGTTGTTATCGGGCTCTGCTCAAGTGTAGATGCTCAGATGAGTCAGATTGTGCAAATAACTTGGAATTGGTTAACGTAATACCGGTTTAGTCTGATTCTGTTGTTCTGACGAACGGT
>CAKZUP010000057.1 GCA_937922945.1 uncultured Granulosicoccaceae bacterium | reverse complement strand
GCTAGCCGCATCATCAAGGCCGAATTCCACGGCGTTTGTTATTCTTAGAGCCTGTGCCGTTTCGGGCACATCATGAACTCTAATAATGCTTGCGCCTCGTTCCACGCAATGCATTGCAGCAACCACACTGCCAATGACTCTGTCTGCGCTCTCGTTCTGGAGCAATCCGGCGATCATGCTTTTACGGGATAAACCCGTTAGCACAGGAGCTATAGCGACCAGTTTGCCTAAATTTCTGAGCAATTCGACGTTGTGAGACAATGTTTTGCCAAATCCGAACCCTGGATCAATCAGGATATTCGACGTCTCTATACCAGCTGAGCGGCACGTATCCACTTTTTCTTTAAGAAAATCAGCCACTTCTTTCACCACATCGACATATTCTGGCGATTTTTGCATGGTTCTGGGCTGACCTTGCATGTGCATTAGGCAAACCGGCAGTTTTGCTTCGGCAGCGGCATCTAACGCACCCGGCTCCTGAAGTGCCCGCACATCGTTAAGCATTCCGGCACCGGCAGCCGCTGCTTCACGCATCACGCCCGCCTTACTGGTGTCTACCGACACAATGGTGTCGAAGCGCTTACCAATGTGCTCCAACACCGGAATAACCCGGTCAATTTCCTGCTGTTCGCTAACCGCTGCGGCGCCGGGCCTTGTAGATTCACCACCGATATCGATGATTGCGGCACCGGCCTGCAGCATATTCTCAACTTGCATTAAGGCGGCATCCAATTCGATGAACTTGCCACCATCAGAGAACGAATCTGGCGTAACGTTCAATATGCCCATGATTTGAGCGCGTTCGAGCGATAGCTGCCGTTCGCCGCATTGAAGTATTGGTGCTGACATGCTGATGCTTGCGGCCATTACAGTCGTAATAGAGGAACTATAGACCTTCCAACACGTTTTGCGGGGCTCAAACAGATTAAACCTTGTTAACTAGTCGAGCCTTCTGCGTAGCCCATAGCGACTATTACTGCCACGCTTAGCACTAATGCCTAATTCAAATCTCTTATCCAATCAAGGCTGTCATTTCAACCCATACGGTATTACTACCTAGCGTCGACTATGCCACTTGGTTAAACTAAATCCCGTGTATACAACGTTGGAGTTTGGCGTGCAAAAAATCAGACGTTCTGCATGGTTTGTGTCGTTAGTATTTATGACCGCATGCTCTGACTCAGACCCATCAGATAGTGACGTTAATAATCCGACAGCGCAGAACCAAAGCAGCGTTGTGCCGGAAGACGCAATAACATCGCCAGAAACAGATGTTCCAAACCTGAACGGCAACACCTTAGACGATACAACCAATACTGAGACTACGAATGAATCATTGCCACCCGAACCAACAGGTTTAAAAGGTGTTGTCTATACCGACACCGAAATTGAACTATTTTGGGATCGTAGTAGTGACACCAACATAGTCAATTACACGGTTAGTCGCGATGGTGCAGCGCTCAGCACAGTCGATGCTTTGAGTTATTTTGACAACACTGTGGTTTCTGGTACCACATACGAGTAAATACTCCAGTCGGTCGATTCCAATGGTGTTCGTAGCAAACCAGTCAGTTTGTTTTTAACGACACCGGTACAGGCACCCATTATCAATGCGGCAAATGCACCAACGTTTTTGCATAGAGCGCCACGTTTTGAAGCTATCAAACTAAATCACTGTTGAAAGTCCGCAAAATCGCACCTAAAAAATGCATCTTCCGGTTCAGATTCAGTATAAGTGCCACAGAGTGTCCCGCAGTAACTACTCAGCATGACTAACTCACGTACAAAATAACCGCCACGACCATTAACACCGCCAACCCTCCAGTATTGATCATCAACACCTTTTGCAACAGTACTTTTAGTTGTTTCACCCATCCTGGTTTCCGAAAGTGACGCTGTACCTTCAATGGGTCTGCAATAAGCAGTTCCTTCAATCACACGCCCAGTTAGGCTGAGGCTGGATTCAAAAGATTCGCTATAGGTCCCAACATTAGTCCCAGTGATCTGCTCGACATAGGTACGCGTGTTTTCATCTACATAAGTAACAGTGCTATTTACGCTAACGGAATGAGCCCAATCATCACGAGCCCAACGCTTGCCTTCCCATGACACTGAATTTTCAGTGCTTGTGCGAGTGCCTGAAATGCTTATGTAAAGCGAACCTGTACCGTAGTAATAGCTTAGCGTCCCAGTACCTTGTGCATCAATATCGACATCCCTTCTAAGATCAACGCCATATTCTGGCATTGATCTATGCATCTCTGAGAACGGACGTTGCTCTGGTATGTGTGAATCAAAATGTCGCGACACAGACATACGCGAGTATTGACTCAGCACAAACTGATCTTCTATTCGCAGTAACGTATCCTCATCTATAGATGGGTCAGTCCCCGCGATCGATTCATCCAGGTTGTTAACCCCATCTTCATCAGTATCAAACAGGCTAGCATCAAATTGTTCTACTGGTATTTTTAGAGCTTGTGCACCGGTAACCCCTGTTTTGAATGCTTGACTCGCCCTTGCTAACACGATGTCACCATTGAGATCGTAAAAAGTAACCACGAGTAATGCTTGTGTATCAGCGGGAAAATCACCTGCCGTTGTCCAAAATTCATCACCAACCCAGCTGGCATTAAGATTGATATCACCCCAATTCAATTCAACACGAAGCTGGTCGGATTGGTAAACCGGGACAGTGATATCGAACGTTACGCGGGTAAGGTTTGGTGTGAGCGGATCAGGTGTAGATTGATCTGTCCCATTCGTTGTCGATTCAGTTTCGGTTACAGCTTCAGCTTCGGTTTCACTTAAAGAGTCTGTAACAGCATTATCTTCGACTGGTGAATCATCGCTGCCATCCGCTCCATCA
>CAKZUP010000056.1 GCA_937922945.1 uncultured Granulosicoccaceae bacterium | reverse complement strand
CTTGTTAATGAACCAGATCTGGTGCACAGCACATTTGGCAGCTTACGACCCAACAAGAGTAAAGCCTGTGACAATGACTGGATGACGCCACTGGCTTTTGCGGTTGCATGCGATCAAGCTGAGATTGCAAAACTGTTGTTGAATCATGACTCATCAGTTATTGGTGTGGCCGAACTTCGTCGATCTATTCACGCGCTGGCTCGTGAACACGCAGGGCCCGAGGTTCAGCAATTACTCGGCATGAAGCGTTAGTCTCAATCGAACAGACTTACATAATTTTCCCGTACGATACAATTTTGCGCGAAATCAAGTGCCAGTGCTCATATATTTACCGTACGGGATAATTTAGTGGCAATTTGGCATATTCACTGCTATTTTGTCCCGTACGGTATATTTATTAGGAGCAAGAACATCGAAAAGCACAGCAACCCAGTGGTTGATACCCGAACGCTGGGCCGCACCATACGCACCCATCGGAAAGCTAAAGGGCTCACGCTGCAGCAGGCAGCAGGACTAGCCAATGTGAGTGTGCGCTTTCTCTCGGAACTAGAGCGGGGTAAGGAAACCGCCGAAGTAGGCAAGGTAATCAAAACATTACGGGCGATGGGGCTGGATTTGCTGCTGAGTGCCCGACGCTCAAGCCAACCCGGTAGCTAACACTCATGCTCGATGAAGATGGTTTGAATGTGTGGTTTCGCCAGCAGCTGGTAGGGCATTTGTGGCGAGCCAATACGGGCGTTATGCAATTCCGCTATGCCGAAGAGTGGTTGCTTGAAAACGGCTTTCCAATCTCGCGTGTATTGCCGTTGCAGACAGAAGCGTTCGCCGACGAGGATGCTATTGCGCATCGTTTTTTTGCCAACCTGTTACCTGAAGGTGGCGCTCGAGAGCACCTGATCAGGGACTTGAAAATACCCGATACCGATTTTGATCTGTTGCGCGTTATCGGTGGTGAGTGCGCAGGCGCGTTAACACTACTGACAGATCAAGCGACTCCGGCGATTGACGTGCGTTATAAGGAATTGAACGAGGCAGACATGTTGCAACTTGTTCAACGACGCGGGCATATTTACGCCAATCAATCCTTACCAGAACGACCAAGATTGTCACTTGCCGGTGCGCAGGATAAGTGTGCGGTGCTGGTGGAAGACAATCGTTACTTCAACCCGGTAGACGATGCACCCTCGACTCATATACTGAAGTTCCAGTCTGCCGACTATCGTAATCTGCCGTTGTATGAGGTGTTCACGTCCAGGCTTGCAGCCGCAGTCGGACTACCTGTAGTGAATATTGATTTACACACAATTGAAGAACATCAGTATGCGCAAGTCAGTCGTTACGATCGCTATTGGGATGAGAATAAAAAAATTGCTCGTATACATCAGGAAGATTTCTGTCAGGCCCTCGGCTATAGCCACGTGCACAAATACCAGAACGATGGCGGGCCAAGCTTCGCCGATTGCGTAAAGCTTGTGCGAGACGCATCAGATGACCCTGCTGTTGATGTACTGTCTTTATTGCGCTGGCAGATATTTAACGTGCTGGCGGGTAACTCAGACGGGCATGCAAAAAACCTCTCATTGTTATATCACCGTGATGGCTCCATTCGACTCGCACCTTTTTATGACCTGGTATGCACGCGCGCAATAGAGCGTATCGATTCCAACCTTGCGTTTGATGTAGGCGGCGAACGCAATCCATCGATGGTGACTGACAAGCATTGGCAAGCGCTAGCGAAGGAGTGCGATATAGGCGCGCGATTCATGCGCGACACGGTTGCTGATATTGCATCCCGACTCATGAAGCACCGTTCGCAGGTTGCAGAGGCGTTTAACAGTGAAGCAGGTGAGTACCCTGCCATTCAACGTGTGATACGAGTGGTTGAAAAGCAGTGTAAGAAAGCGATTTAGCACTAGTCGCTGCAGACTAGCCTAATTCGACCACATCCCCTTTAAAGATAATGCTGCCCACGCAACTGCGCAGTCATTGTTGCGGTTATGTCCGTGTCCTTAAATACGTAACCATGGGCGACGGCCTTCGCCGCCGAGACATTTTGATCGCCAAGTAAGATTTCGCGCCCTAATCCACCTAATGCTTGAATGATGCGGGCTGGTATGGCAATTAGGGTAGGGCGATGCAATGCCGTTGCCACCGCTTTGGTGTACTCCCTGTTGCTTACCGGGTGTGGGCCTACAGCGTTAATCGCACCAGTGATACTTGGCGTCACCATAATATGCCCGATCAAACCGATAAGGTCGTCGCGCGTAATCCAGCTCACCATGTGCTTACCGTTTCCAAATACAGCGCCTCCTCCCAATTCGGTGGGAACAATAGTTTGCCCTAGTGCACCACCGACGCGATCAAGCACCATTCCGGTTCGTAGCAGAACGACTCGTACATTGTGAACTTCTGCTTTAAGCGCTTCAGCTTCCCAGTCTCTACACAGCTTTTGGGAGAAAGATCCATCGTTTGCAACTTGAACATCCTCACTAAGCACACCATCGGGTTTTACGCCGTATACACCGATCGCACTGCCGCTAAGTAATAGTTCCGGCTTCTGATCTAACCGCGCAATCAGTGTGTTCAGTTG
>CAKZUP010000055.1 GCA_937922945.1 uncultured Granulosicoccaceae bacterium | reverse complement strand
GATCATGATAAGCGTTACAAGCGTTGCGAACAGTATTCCGAACCCTAACGATACCGCCATGGGAATCAGGAATTGCGCCTGCGTACTGCTTTCAAATATTAACGGCGTGAGCCCAAAGAAAGTGGTTAATGAAGTCAGAATGACGGCTCTGAATCGCGCAACACCAGCGATTCGCACAGCGTTAAACACGGGCTGACCATCAATGCGCCGCTTGTTAACGTAGTCGACCAGCACCAGAGAATCGTTCACGACAACACCGCACAAGGCAAGCATACCCATGTAGCTCATAATACTCAGGCTCATGCCCATGATCATATGCCCAAGAATACCGCCGACAACCCCAAACGGAATGACGCACATCACCATAATTGGTTGCAAATAGCTTCTGAACGGTATTGCCAAGAGCGTATAGATAACCAGCAACACAGCGATGAGTCCAAACTTTAAACTGGCAAACGACTCGCGCTGTTCACGCGCTTCACCTTCCAACGCCACGCGTATATCCGGATACCGGTCTTTGATGGTGTCGAAATAGGCCAGTAAATCAGTTTTTATCCCTTCAATATTCGCCGTCTCTTTATCGATATCGGCCTCGACATTCAGCGTTCTGCGTCGATCAACGCGCGTTATGGTAGAAAAACCTCGACCCATTTTGACGTTTGCCACACTGCCAAGTGGAAGCTCCTCTCCACTCGGCGTTCTTATGGGCAATCGTTGCAAACTATCCACCGATTGACGCTCCGACTCTGGGTAACGCACCACGACTTTTACGTCGTCACGATTACGTTGAATACTTTGTACTTCGGTACCCAGAAACGCAGGCCTGACTTGATTGGCTAAACTGGATAGCGTTAAACCAAGCTGTTGCGCTTCGGGTTTAATGCTCAATTGAATTTCCTGCTTACCACCTTCAAACGAATCGCTAATATCACTGATACCCGGATAGTTTGTCAGCTCATTTTTGAATAACGCAGCCACTTCTTGTAACTCGTCAAAATCGAAACCGGATATTTCGATATCAACCGGGCTACCGCCACGACCAATTTCAGCGCGATAGGAAACATTTTTTGCCCCCGGTATATCACCAATGTTTCGGCGTAATTCACTCACTATTTCGCGCGTGCCTATATCGAGCGTGCGCTCTTCGGGAGGTGTGAGCTCGAAGAATACGCGTCCAACATGGGAACCCCTGGCACCACGCCCGGCACTACCGGCTGTTGACATAATGCCTTCTATGATGCTCTCGTTGGTTTCAGGATCAACATGTTTATCCTGCAATTGCCCGACAACATTCGTGATGTGATCGATGTGCTTTTGAGTCACCTCGAACGGGGTGCCTTCAACCATCTCGAGTGACACTTGCGCTATTTCGCTTTGCACTCTGGGGAAAAACACGAAACGCACATGCCCCGCACTAACGAGACTGAACACCACAATTGCGCTGCCAATAAACAAGGACAACACCAGATACCGCTGGCGCAAAGCAGCAGCCAACACCGGTTGATAAGCATGCTCTACAAACCACTCGAAACCATCTGCTATTTTATGCTGAACGCGTGCAAACACGTTGGGCTTTTCTTCTTTAAAAAAGTTAAGGTGACTCATGTGCGAGGGCAGCACAAATTTGGATTCGATAATAGAAAACAGCAAAACAGGAATCACGATGAGTGGAATTTGCGCGAATATTTGTCCGCGCACACCTTCAATAAGTAACAAAGGAATAAACGCTGCAACAGTAGTTAGCACGCCAAAGGTCACCGGAATGGCCACCTCTTGTGTTCCGGCAATAGCAGCCTCGATTCGATTCGGATTCTTACGCATGTGCGTGTAGATATTTTCACCGGTAACAATGGCATCGTCTACCACGATGCCCAGTACCAAAATAAACGCAAACAGACTTAATAAATTAATCGACACACCGAGAAACGGCATTAATGCAATACCACCGAGAATGGAAACCGGAACGCCAACAAAAACCCACGCAGCAACCCAAAACCGAAGGAACAAAGTCAGCAATAGCAGCACCAACAAACCACCTTGCAAAGCGCTTTTCCCAAGCGTTGCTAATCTTGCTCGCACCGCTCTGGAATTATCACGCCAGTATCCCAAGGTCACGCCATAGGGCATGTTTTGCTGATTCGCTTCAATGTATTCTTTAACTTGATCAGCCACGGTTATCGCGCTTTGTAAGCCTGTGCGAAACACATCAATTTCTATCGAACGCTGGGTGTTGTATTTTTGTTCAAGACGATCTTCTGCAAACCCATCATTCACTGTGGCGACATCGCCGACCGTTAGCCTCGTGCCATCAGGACGCGTAACCACAACCACGTTACGAAAATCATCTGAGCCGTAAGCCTGACCTTTGGTTCGCAGCAGTACCTCGCCACCTGCCGTTTGAATCGAGCCTGCGGCCAAATCGAGCGAACTGTTGTTTATCGCTTGCGCAACCTCGCTCAGGGTAATGCCATAGCGACTCAAAGCCGCCTCAGAAACTTCAATAGCCAACTCAAACTCACGTGCGCCCGAAACCGATACCGATGACACTTCCGGTAAGGCTTCAAGGTCATCGCGCACACGTGATGCAAGCGTTCGCAATTCTTTCTCAGGAAGGTCGCCAGCAACAATGACGCTGATAACGTCTCTTGTTCTGGAAGGTATGTACACCGACGGGGAATCAGCATCTTCGGGGAAGTCGCCGATTTGATCAACGGCTTGCTTTATATCATCGAGTACCTTTTCCGTATCGGCACCTTTAACCATTTCAACGCTAATGCTTCCAAGGCCTTCTCGGGCATTGGACGTAATCCGTTTAATACCGTCGATATCCTGTATCGCTTCTTCAACTTTGATGGTTACTGCTTCTTCGACTTCTGATGGAGAAGCACCACGAAACGGCACACGGATACTGACACGGTCAAGTTCAAAGCTTGGAAATACTTCTAATGGCAGGCGTCCGGAAACGGTGGTTAGCCCCCACACAATAATGAACACCATCAGCAGATTTGCCGCTACCGAGTTTCGTGCGAACCAGCTTATCAAACCATGCATGTATGACTCCGGAAGCTTGTATTAAGCATTTGATCGATCTGTAGTATTGAACATGTCATTTATAACAAGCCGCGATTAAAAAATTTATTACACGCTTGTTGATGTGCAACATGACAACCTAGTTGGATACAGCCGCACCTGACCTTTGCTCATCGCCTGTGCCTGTTGTTCGCCCTGCGCGCGGCTCGGTACTAGCGTCTTGCCTGCCACTGCGCTGAATCTGATTGCCACGCTCAACTTCACCCTCAGCTGCATTCGGTCTGCCCGCACCATTTTCTCGACCAGTGCCTTCTTGCGAGCCACCTTCTTCGGCACCCCGATTTCCAGCGCCAGCGTTTCCGGCTCCACGACCACCAGCTCGATCACCCCCGGCTCCAGCGGGACGCCCTTGTCGTTTAGGTGGCGCTTTGCCATCGATGCCTGCGCTCACTGGCGTGCCGTTGGTAACGGTACTCATGGGGGTTGTCACCAGAATATCACCGGCTTCCAGACCTTCGTTTATCGCCGCTGTTTGTTCGTCAACCCAGGCAACCCCGATAGCCCGACGCTCCAGCTTACTGTCTTTGTTCACCAGCAGAACTTCACCGTTTTCTCTGATTGCGGTGCGAGGTAACACGAAGACATCTTTCAAAACTCGGCCATTGATTTTGGCTTCTACATACTGCCCTATTCGCAATGCAGGTGACTCATCGTTCGAGGGACGTTCGACTCGTGCAATAACGTTGAGTTGCTGCGTAGCGGTATCAACACCTTCCGCTCTAACGACCTGACCCGACCAGGATAGTTCTTCACCACCCACCACGGCTGTTAACTCGATGGATGGCAATTGCGCAGCGGGCAACCGGCCCGACTTGGGCAGATCGAGAAACGTGAGTTGTCGACTGGATAAAGGCAAGCGCACATCAACGCTGCTGTTGGCGTAGATCTGCCCAAGGCGTGCGCCACGAGAGACAAACTGACCTTGGTCGACACTGGTATCCAGAACCTGCCCATCAAAAGGTGCCACAAAGCGCGTTCTCTCAAGATCAAGCTTGGCTCGTTCCACTTGTGCCCGCGCAGCGTCCCGGTTTGCTCTAGCGGCAGCGAGTTGCGGCTGTCGTAAGGTGAACGCCGATGCTTTGGTGCCGCGCCCCATACTCTCCCATTCAGACTTGGCCAGATTGCCTCGCGCTGTTTCTTCTTGCAGTGCAGCGGTTGCCTGCGCAAGATTTGCCTGAGCCTGAGTTAATGCAATGGTGTAATCGCGCTCATCGATTTGCAGAAGCACATCGCCTTCTGAAAAACTCCCGCCAACAACAAAATTATCGGAAAGCTCGGTCAGGGTGCCTGTGACCTCGGCAACCAGTGTGGTCGATTGCGTGGGTTGAACCGTTCCCTGACTGCGAATAATGACCGGATAATCGCTGAGCGAGAGCGTCACCGCTTCAACCGCTGGCACGGTCGGGAATTGCGGCCGTCTCTGAGGTTCAGGCCGATTCTCCAGGATGGTTTTGGCGGCAAACACACTTCCAACCAATACCAGCACAGGAATAAGAACTTTTAATAGTAACTTCATCAAGTTATCCAGAACTTCCTATTACTTTCCGAGCGTTATAAACCTTATACAGGTATCATATGAATTGATACTACAATTCAGTTCTCATGCAAGAACAACTGTCATCCAAAGTCCGCGCTCTGTTCGATTACCCCCCTTATTGGGCGGAATGTTACGGTCGCGCACCATTTTTGCCCATGAGTCGGCATGAAATGGACGAACTCGGCTGGGATAGCTGCGACATTATCGTCGTCACAGGCGATGCTTACGTCGATAGCCCGAGTTTCGGCATGGCCATCGTCGGTCGACTACTCGAATCCCATGGGTTCAGAGTCGGCATAATATCTCAGCCAGATTGGCACAACAAAGACCCTTTCCAAGCACTTGGCAGGCCAAATCTGTTTTTCGGCGTGACCGCCGGCAACATGGATTCAATGATCAATCGCTACACGGCCGACCGCAAGGTACGAAGCGACGATGCGTACTCGCCCGACAACATTGGCGGCAAACGGCCCGATCGCAGTTCAATCGTGTATGCGCAGCGCTGCCGCGAAGCCTACGCAGATGCTCCAGTAGTTATAGGTGGTATTGAAGCATCTCTGCGGCGAATTGCACATTACGATTACTGGCAAGACAAAGTCAGACGCTCCATTCTGGCGGATTCCAAAGCTGACTTACTGGTTTACGGCAACGGAGAACGGGCCATTGTCGACATCGCACATGGTTTGGCCAGCGGTCGCAGCATAGACAGCTTGCGCGACATACGCGGTACGGCGTACATGATCAGCGATATTCCTACCGGCTGGACGGTTATCGATTCTTCCAACGTCGACAAACCCGGGCGCATCGAAAAACACTCGAACCCGTATGAAATGCTGCCTGAGAATGAGCAACCTGCTTGTGAGTCAAACGGTACAGATAGCACTGCAACGAATGCGGATGCTAACGACGGTGCCGTGCCACTGAAGTTCATGTCGAAACAAGAGCGCGCAGCCATCAGGCGTGGCGACCGGGACAGAACGGTGCTTCGTCTACCCTCCTTCGACGTGGTCAAAAACAACAAAGTGTTATACGCACATGCCAATCGCGTATTACATCTGGAAACCAACCCCGGTAATGCTCGTGCACTCGTGCAAAATCAAGGTGGGCAAAAGCTATGGGTTAACCCACCGCCGATTCCGTTGTCGACCGAAGAAATGGATTACGTGTTCGATCAGCCATTCGCGCGTGTTCCACACCCGGGTTATAACAACGCAAAAATACCTGCATACGACATGATTCGTTTTTCAGTGAATATTATGCGAGGTTGTTTCGGCGGCTGCACCTTTTGCTCTATTACCGAACATGAAGGACGCGTGATACAAAACCGCTCTGAAGATTCCATCATTCGTGAAATCGAAGATATGCGCGATAACGTTCCCGGCTTTACAGGCGTTGTGTCCGACCTTGGCGGACCAACGGCTAACATGTATCGCATCGCTTGCAAATCAAAAGAAATTGAAGCCAACTGCCGCCTACCTTCTTGCGTGTATCCAGGTATATGCAGCAACCTGAACACAGACCACTCATCACTAATCAAACTCTACAAGCGAGCACGCGAATTACCGGGTGTTAAAAAAGTATTGATCGCTTCAGGACTGCGTTACGATCTTGCGGTTGAATCACCCGAGTATGTCGAGGAGTTAGTCACCCATCATGTGGGCGGGTATTTAAAAATCGCGCCCGAACACACCGAACGCGGACCACTGGACAAAATGATGAAGCCGGGGATTGGTGCATACGATGAATTTAAAGCCTTGTTCGAAAAATTCAGTAAAAAGGCCGGTAAAGAACAATACCTCATACCGTATTTTATCGCCGCCCACCCGGGTACGACCGACGAAGACATGATGAATCTGGCGCTGTGGTTAAAGCGCAACGGGTTTCGCGCCGATCAGGTTCAGAACTTCTATCCCTCGCCAATGGCAAGCGCTACCACGATGTATTACACGGGAAAGAACCCGCTTAAACGCGTCCGCAACAACAGTGAATCGGTTAGCGTTGCCAAAAGTAGCCAACAACGTGCTTTGCACAAAGCCTTCCTCCGCTATCACGACTCCAACAACTGGCCAATGTTGCGCGAAGCATTGAAGCGTATGGGAAGAGTTGATTTAATCGGTAACGGTAAACACCAGCTTATTCCCAGTTACCAGCCAAAATCAGATGGTAGCTATCACAGCGCTCGCAGGAAGAACAGCACGCCGGTTCGCAAGCAAATGAAAAAAGGCACCCTATTGTCGCAGCACACAGGCCTGCCGCCCAGAGAAACCTAAATGCCCGGACCGGTCGGTGGAGTATTCAGCAGTGCGCCCAACTCATCACCCAAGTCCAGACTGGCTGCAAACATGGCTTTTTTAATGCCGTCATTAATTGCGGCCACAAACGCCTGCCCCGAGTTACTGGCCAACTGCTCATCCAGCTCACTCAGATCGTCATCGCTGAGATCATGATAAGTAAACAATAAAACGTCTTTGGTTTGTTCTCGGTATTGAGACAGTAATTCCTGTTCATGCTGTCTAACCATTCCCAGAATCTCATGGCGACTTAATCGCTGTTCTTCGGGTAGAAATCTGGACAGACTCAGATTGAAGGCGATTTGGATATTTAACATCATATCAACCGCCGACTCTGTCGAGCGCATTGTTGCATCCAGACTTTCTATGACTTTCTGGCGAACAACACCTGCCGGGTAATGCGTAAGATAGGTTTGGTATTCTTCGAATCTTTGCTGCTCGGTGAGTAATGAATTTTGCAGCTCAGCTTTGCGCACGCGAGCGCCCAGATCGGTTACATACCAATCGAGCATGTCGCCACGCTCAACGTCACTCATCGTGTTGCGCAGCGCGCCTACCATATACTTGTCGAATGTTTCAAATTTGAACGCCGAGCGTACCGCGTTGCGAATAAGCGTTTGATCGATGTCTGAAAAAATAATCGGCAAACTATCAACGGTTAACGCTTGCTCAAACGATTCGGCCGTGCTGATAGGAATTTGTTCAATGAGTTCAAACAAGCCAGACGCAACAAACAGCGAGCGTGCACTATCTTCCACTACGGCTTTATTATCCGTTGCGCGCAACAACGCATTGCGCGACTGATTAACCAGCGAACGATCTTTTAAAGTTGCTTGGGCAGCTTGTTCAGCGTCTGCTTCAATTGCCGGCGTGCTCGCAGCAACTGTTGGCAGCGCTACGAATGAAACCGATGCGAAAAGAAAACAGCACACGCACAAGACATTCTTGTGGCACTTACTCCACAGCACAGAGCCGATAAAAGCGAGCATACGAAACACACCGTAATCATTATTATTAGTATGAGCAACGTAGCGGCGTCATCGCGCACAAACCAAGGCTTGCGTGCCAGCGACTGTGTACTGGATCAATTTTTATCAATGAGCATGTGCCATACCGCACAATCGATATGGCTGTGGTAGCCAAAATTATCGTCAACAATGATTGCATTGCCTTACAAACACCCAATAACAACATCGAAAACAAAAAAAGGCGACCCTTATAAAAGGACCGCCTTCGGATTGAGATACCGCATGTCGCTAGATGTTGCTAAATATAGATGTTGCTAAGTAGAGAAAGGAAAATCCATGCGGCTTATAAAAGCTTATGTAAAAACCTAGTTAAAGACGACGATCGGATTAACGGGTACTTGTTCTGCTGCCTGCTGTTTTTTAATCAGCGCAAGCAAATTCGGATCGACTTTTTCTTTTGCTAACGCGTCTTTGATAGGATCTTTTTCTACCTTGGCATATCCATCACCATGACCGTAAAGACAAGTAGCGCCGGCAACTGCGCTGACAGACAACAGCGCGAATGAGCACACTGAAACGAGTAAACACTTTTTCATAATGGCCTCAACGTTATTTGCACAAATAGATTGTTTGCAGTGTATTTATCGCACAAGCCGGGGAAATTAACAAGTTCACAAGATTGCCATTGGTAGACAGGCTTATGCTCTCAGGTGTCGACTTACTGACTCTGCTGCCATTGCTGCCGCCGAAGTGCCAGCAATTCAATCAGATCTACCGTCCAAGGGCCAGCGCAGATGGTCTGCCTGCTGGGTACTTTGATTACCATCGGGTCCAATCCACTGGCGCGCAATGCAGGGTGTTTAAGCACTTGCTGGCCACGCGAGTAGGTTCCTTCACCGTAAGGTGAATCGATAATGGCATCGGGTGCTAGTGCAATCATCGCTTCCAATGGCAATGAGCCGTAATGTTCGATACCCCAGTTAGCAGCGGCATTCGACCAACCTGCCAGTGCCAGCGCTTCCCCTCGAAGTGTCTTTCTGCCAACGGTGTAACCATTAGGGTCGTAGAAAGCTGCGCTTGGACTTGCAACCATCGTCTCGGTTGTATTTTGTGGGAGCGCAAGGATGCGCGCTTGCAACTGATCGATAAGCTGTTGCGCTTTCTGCGGGTGCCCGAGCCATGCGGCCACATTGCGGATATTCGAATACAGTTGTTCAAGCGTATTGGCAATGGGCACTTGCTCAACGCGGAATCCCAGCTCAACAAGTAAAGCGACGGAATGCCGGGTTGTGTACTCACCAGCCACAATTAAATCGGGCTGCAAAGCCAGAATCTGCTCACTTTCTCCTTTGGTGGCCGGGTACTGCCTGGCACGCTCATACAGATAAGAGCCCGCCTGGTCATGAGACAGATTGGACAACGAAAGAATCTGATCGTCATCGGCCAAGAGCAGCACCAACTGATCGGTGCATAAGTTTATGGAAGCAACAGTGGTGAGCGCTTTTGCCGAACTGGCGAAAACCGTCGCCAGTAGCCAAACGAACACCATTAGCATCGCGTGTTCAGCACCGCGACGCCTTGCAATCCACATTTTCAACAACGAAAATTACTTCGGTGGTAGAGCCGTTATGCGACCATCGGTGTACGGCTCGTATGGACCCTGCGCGGCAAGGTACTCAGCAACCACATCTTCCAGGCTGGGACCATAGTCATAGGCGTTAACCCCGTCGGTGGAGAACATCTTGAAACCATCACCGCCACCTCTAACGTAGTTATTGGTGACCACGCTGTACATCGCTGCATCGTCTATCGGTTTCCAATCATCACCATCAGCGACCATGGCCTCAACGATGCGACCCTCCTCCACACTTTTATTAGGATCCCATGTGAATTTCATACCAGCGACCTGCGGAAAACGGCCAGCTCCTTCTTCAACCTGACTGACACCATTTTCCAATGCTGCCTTGAGTCCTGCGCCACTGATCTGAAACGTTGACAGCGTGTTCTGGAAAGGTAATACGGTAAGTACTTCTCCCATGGTTATTTCACCAGCATCGATGGATGCGCGTAACCCGCCTGAGTTTGCCAACGCAACCGTAACGCCCTGATCGGCGACGCGGGCAAGCATAGCGTCAGCAACCAGATTGCCCATTGAGCATTCCATGGCTCTGCAAACATCGCGATTACCTTCAATGATATCTGCTGCCGATGCGACAATTTTGTTGCGAATTTCATCTAACGGCTTGGCAAGTTCACTAACACGGGCAAGCACTTCTACATTTTCTTTAATCGAACCATCAATGAGTATGGGTTCGCCCGCTGCGCTGATCAGTTTACCGGCATCATCAAATTCAACACTCAGCTCACCCAGATACTTTCCGTAAGCGTAAGCCTGAACAACTGCGGTGTCGCCAACCATGGTTGGGTAAGGTCCTTTCGCACGTTCATTGGTGTTTGACAATAGTGTGTTGGAGTGACCGCCAACAATAACATCGACTCCTTCGACCTCTTCAGCCACGCGTAAATCAGTACGGTAACCAGAATGCGATAGCACAATAATGATGTTAACCCCGGCTTCGCTTAGCGCTGCGACTTCGCCACGAACAGCTTCAACTGGATCGGAGAAGGTGATGTTTTTACCCGGGCTTGCAAGTTCATCGGTGTTCTGCGGCGTAAGACCGATCAAACCGATCTTTGCACCCGCCTTCTCAACGACGGTTGATTTCATCAGCTTGTTGGCAAGCGCTGGTTCTTTACTAACGTCTGCATTGGACATCAGCACCGGAAACTCAACATTGTCCATAAACCCACGAAGAACGGTCGGACCATCGTCGAATTCATGGTTACCGACTGTCATGCCATCGTATTGCAGCCGGTTCATAATTTCCGCTGCGACTTTTCCTTTGTAGTAGGTGTAAAAAAGTGAGCCTTGGAACTGATCTCCACCATCGAACAACAATGCATCAGGATTACGTTGGCGAGCGTCAGCCACGGCGGTTACCAAGCGAGCATAGCCGCCAAAACACTTACCTTCTGCGTTGTCTTCTGCAGAGCAGCCACTGTCGTATTTACTAATAGGTTCAACCCGAGAGTGAAAATCGTTCGTATGCAAAATGGTGAGGCTGGTATCAGCAAAAGCCGATGATGCGGCCAGACTTGAGGCCACCGCAATGAATGACCAGCAAGAGAACAGTGATTTCATACCTGAGGCTCCGATTGTAACTAAGGATTCGAGGTCCACAGATTACCAGAGACTCCATTCAACAGCGAGCACGTATGGTTGCGTGGTGCAGGGGTCGACTATTTTTCGCACCTATCGGCTCTCAACAAACCTAACACGCCCCTGACCGCAATATCTCACGTCTGATAATGCGCGGCTGACGATGCGCCTTAGGCAGAATGCTGATTTTCAGAGTTTAGTCGCAAACCGAAGCGGCTGGCGTTACACTGGGTGCATGGAAAAAGTGGCAAAGTTTAAGCTCGGTCAAGTCGTTCGGCATAGAATCTATCCGTTTCGGGGCATCATTTTCGATGTCGATCCGGTCTTCGACAACACCGACCAGTGGTACGAATCCATTCCCGTGGAGGTCAGGCCGCATAAAAATCAGCCGTTCTATCACCTTTACGCGCAAAACGAGCAATCCGTCTATGAGGCCTACGTGTCTGAGCAGAATTTGCTGATTGATGACAGCCAGGAGGCGTTGCGACACCCCGCTATTGAGTCGGAATTCGTGCGTACTGACGCTGGCGAATACTTACCGAAAAATCTAACAACGCATTAAACGCAGCTCATCTGCGGAAGTTAATTAATTTTACGTTTATGCTGAACCAATACACCTCGAGAAGGCAATTCGGGGTATGCCACATTTGCCCAACACCCCTCTTCAAGCACCTGCGCACCATCGAGACCAGACAATAAAAACTCTTCCTTTACCCGAAACGCACGGCCATTGGCCAGATACGCATTACCATTTTCCAAATCGGTTGGTCCGTGCGAACAACCAATAACCGATATAACATCAGTTTCCGGGTTGAACGAACTGGCGTAAGACTGAATGGAGTTTTTGTTCAATTTTCCCATTACCAGTGAATCGTTAGGAAATACCAACACGCGCGAATCAACCACATCGTACTGCTCAAACAATTCTTTGTAACGCGACTCGCCGGTTTCATATAAATTGGCAAACTCACCAAAGTCAGCTGAATCGCGCAGTGGGTTCGTGTTTGCTCGCAAAGGGCCAACGCCACCAACAGGTTCTGCCGGAGCTTGTGGCGCAGATGTTTGTGTTTCTGCTCCCACTTCGCCCAAGTCGGTTTTCGGCATCATCTTTTGCGTTTTGACTGTTCGCGTTTTCACCAATGGCTCGGGTGTCGGAACGGCGACCAGGGTGATTTTCTGATCATTGGTCTGATCATTATTAACCTGACTATTATTGGTCTGACTATTGTTGGTCTGATCATTTATCTGATCGATAGCGGCGATAGTGGCTGGCTCTGGAATCTGCTCAAGCTGCTGCGGCTCAGGTGCCGGTTTTCGCACACTGAAAATGGAATCGTCCATAACAACACTGCTGGCATCGGCGCCACGCACAAACATATTGCCAGCTGGCCAGACCCCGTACTGATCGACTTCATAAGAGCGCTTTAATTTGACCTCGCCCGCGGCGACTACGAAGGTATAAACCGGATTGCCTGTGTCGGACGGTTGATTGTCGAGGCTTGCGTTGTAATCTAACCAGTAATCAGACCCTTCATCACCGATTCTTAGATCGTAGCCTGCATCCTGAAGTGCGCCGAGCAACAATTCACCAAAGCGCGTACTCGGACGCGTGGTGTGAAGCATGGTCATGTTTGGGTCAGTGGCAGGTATCTGCGCAATGGTTGAAACAAAGTCGGCAGCAATCAGTTTGGAGCGGCTGAAGTCGCTGGTAAGCCGGTTGGTATCGGCTTCCTGTTGCGCATTCTCGTTATTCGATGGGCCAATATTGGGTAGAGCAGCACAGCCAGTTAAAAGGCCAAGTCCACCAATAATTGCAATGGCTTTAAGTACGACGTTGATTCTCATGTTTTTAAATCTCACCATCTGACAACACTCCGTTTGCGTGACATTACCAGATGCACTAACCAATTCAGTCACCCCTAGCCGAAAGACAGTATTTGCTTACCCGAGAGTGTCAACTGCATCACAATATTCCTCTATAATGCTCAGCGACCACTCGCGTAACGATGATGTGAAGTCGTCAGGACGGCACGTGTTGCGGACACTATTGTGCTCAACACAAACGGATAGCAAAACAAAAGATGGACAACAAGACTTGAACAACGAGAAGCGGTCGACCTAAAATCCTAACTTCCCACGCAGACAGACCCAATATGATTGACGAAGAACTCTACAAACGCGCAACAGAGGAACTGGATTCAGACGCACGTAAACCCGATATTTGGGCACGGGCATGTGCGCTGGCCAGCGACGATCATGATGAGGCCCGTTTTCTCTACACAAACCTGCGCGTCGAAGAGATGCTGAACAAGGATGGCAAGCAGCGCACCTTTTCCGCTAGCCGACATCCCCGTGGCGATTTAAGCGATGCGGACAAGCTGGAGTCGCTCGATCTGCCCGACAGCATTGACGAGGTTGTGGAGTCGACTCGAACCGGCATCAGTAACGCAAAACAAATAACGCCAGACCTTGAAATAGCCGGTTTGGAAGATTCTCCACATTCCAGTGTATCTGGCACTGATATGTTAGGCACTGAGGTTCTGCCATTTGACGATGAGACCATGGCAGAACTCGATACATTATCAAAAACCAACGCCAGCGATGCCGTTGCGTTATCCGGCATTACAGGCCAAGCCATTGCACCGGCAAAGCGATTGGATAAACCTGGCAACAGCGATATTGTCTCCGAGGTCATTAGCGCGTCTTCAAGCTCAGTTCAACCACAAATTCTGTCTCCAGAAGAACAGAAAACCACAAAACTGACGCAAAAATTGGAACGTCAGGCGGCCAACATGAGCTCGTCTGCCGAAACAACCGACATCCTCACCGACGTAGACGCTGAGCAACACGTCCCAGATCAAGCGACAAAACAGCTTGATGGGCTGCCACACGACGATACAAACGATGGAATTCGTTCCGACTATGCCGACGCCACCGATTTACTGAGCCACGATGACACGCAGGATATGGGCGTCGATCTAGACTCAGGTGTAGGCCGCTCCTTTTTAGTGTTCAGCCGAAGAGGTGTAATGAAAGCCATAAAGCGCGGTGTTTCATGGCCTGCTCTGCTATTTACTTTCCCTTGGTTGCTATCAAAGGCAATGATCGGTACAGCCATGGTTTACGCAGTATTGTGGTTCATCACCATTGCCGGGTTGTACACCACCGGCACCAGCTGGCTCGACGCAGGTGCGGGCGCAACAACCGCTACGAAGGTATGGACGATGGCGTTCGGCGCTCTGGCTATTATTGGCCTGCTCTATATACCTTTCCGGCATGGCAACCGATGGGTCGCTGAGAAATTACAACGCAGAGGATTCGAGTTCGAAGCCTCCGTTAGCGCTGGCAATAAACGTGATGCGGTCGACCGGCTACTGCGAACCCATCAGCCTCCTGCGGACGAATCGGCCATATTGCAATAGCTGGGCTGCAATAGCTGGGGGTCCAATAACTCAGCTGCAATAACCCAGCTACAATTACTCAATGCAATAATTCAGGCGTACGGTGATAAACGTTTTCAAATCAGGACGAGACACCGTGCACCTTATGCGGCCGCTATAATGTGCTTCCATGCCCGTTTAGGCACGTAATTCTGCAAGCCTTGGCATAACCGATGAACCGATTTACAGATCAGCGGTTATGTGTCGTTACTCTTTTCAAGCCATCGCAACAAGAATGGCGTTGCCAAGTGCCCAGGATTGCACACGGCCAAGCGTGCGAAGCCAATCGTGCAAAGACACGCTCTTTACCTTAAGAGGAGGCTGGGAAAGGTTTTTCCCAGCCATTTTAAGCGTGATCGCACATCCCCCACCCCACAGCAAGCGCGCAACCGGTTAGACTCTACGTTTTCATTCATTTGAGAGCCTGATTGCCGACATGTTCGAATCCATACCCGAATCCAAACCGGACGCCATACTCCAGCTTATGGAGGCATTTCGCGCCGACACCCGACCCAATAAGTTAGATTTGGGCGTGGGTGTTTACAAGGATGCGCATGGCAATACCCCGATTATGGCAGCTGTGAAAAAGGCTGAAAAAAAGCTGCTGGAAACGCAAGACACCAAATCATACGTTGGCCCGATAGGCAGCCGCCCATTTTGCGCTGCGATGATCAATCAAGTGTTCGGTGCGGAGGCCCAAAGCGATAGAATTCGCTGCGCTCAATCAAATGGTGGCACTGGAGCGCTTCGCATCCTTGCCGACCTTCTCAAAGCCTCTCGACCCGATGCCGCAATCTGGGTATCTGACCCAACCTGGCCAAACCACATACCTGTTATTACGGCTGCCGGGCTTGAAATGAAGACCTACCCCTATTACGACACCGATCGGTGCGCAGTCGATTTTGATGGATTAATGGGTGCGCTTGCTAGCGCTCGCGAAGGCGATATTGTTTTGCTGCACGGTTGCTGTCATAACCCGACAGGCGCCGATCTGAATCTAGAACAGTGGGGGAAAATTGCGGACCTTTGTGCGACTAAATCGTTGTTCCCGTTTATCGATTTGGCGTATCAGGGCTTTGCAGACGGGCTTGAGCAAGATGCGGCACCGACTCGCCTGTTCGCCGAGAGATTGCCAGAGCTGGTTGTCGCAGCAAGTTGCTCTAAAAATCTCGGACTGTATCGCGAGCGTACTGGTGCTGCTCTTCTGGTTGCACAGGATTCCGACAAAGCTGACAAAGCGCTTGGCAAACTAGGCGTGGTTATTCGTTCCAATTATTCCATGCCGCCAGACCATGGTGCCAATACCAGCAACCTGGTATTAAGCGACGACGCACTGAATGAGGAATGGCGTACCGAGCTTGAATCGATGCGACAACGCATGGTGAGATTACGAAAATCGTTTGCAGAGAGTATGCGAAAGCGCAGCAACTCCGATCGCTTTGATTACATTGTCGACCAGAAAGGCATGTTCAGTCGCTTGCCATTAAATCCAGCGCAAATCGACACACTGCGTGATGAGCATGCTATCTACATTGTTGGCGACGGACGCATTAACGTTGCCGGGCTGCCAGAAGAAGGCATGGATGAGCTGGCCGAAGCCATTGCCGGGGTGCTTTGAATTGAATCCTGAGACAACGGCTTAGCCACTTTGGCTTAGCCGTTGCCTTAAGCAGACGTGCTGCAGACGTGCTGCAGTCAGAGCATAAACGGCTCATCGTCCGGTAGCATAAGACGAGCGGCCACAGCAGCGGTTGCAATCACCGATGTTGTGCCGTTTTCATCGTCTACAATATTGAGCCCACCCTCAACCGCATTAACCAATACCTCACCGTACGGGATTTGGCTGGCGATAACGTCTTTATCCACCGCATCGGGTTGTTGCACAGCAATGGTGACCTCGACTTGCATGCTGTCTCGATCGATACCTAAAGAGCGAAAAAGGATCAGCGAGCTATGATGTAACGCATCCTGAACCGCTCGAACACCGGCCTTGGTATAGTCTTCACCATACAAATCGTTTCCGGTTCCCATTTCAAGAATCACACGTTTCAACGAAGTGCTCATGAGTTTTCTTCCTGATCTTGCTGATCTGGGCGACTTTTTATATCCAGATAAACCAAAGCTGCGACGTTAGCGATAACAATCGTCACCGTGTTGTCATCGTTAGGCACATCGAGTCCGCCCCGCGTAACGTTAACGGTAGCTTTACCGTAAGGCAAAATAGCAGCCACCGCTTGCTTGTCGACTTTTTCAGGTTGTGCCACAGCCACTTCAATATCCACTTGCATATCGTCACGCGAGTATCCCAGAGCAGGAGCCACCGACAACGAGTTATGCCATAGCGCGTCTCTAAGGCCACGTATAGCTGCTTTGGTGTAATCCTGCCCATGCAGATCGGTACCCATGCCGACTTCCATCACGAGACGTTTTCGAGTCATTCTTCCAAGCTCCGGTTATTCAGCGCCTATGGTCAACCAAGCCGCGTGAAAATGCAACGCGCCATATAAGCACAACCGCATAGGCCACATCGTCAAAAAAGAAAATTGCAGGCAAAAAAAAACCGCCCTGTTACAGGCGGTTTTTATAGTCGTAAAACTGATCAGATGCAGCAAAGTCGCTTCACCTGATATTTTCCGTACTTCATTAGAGTAACGGAGTTACGTTGCCATTACTGACGAATCAGACTGGCACTCCAGGATTCAGACAAACCGTTATCATCCGGACCAATGGCGTTTAGAACCAAACGGGTGCTGTCTTCACGGTCGAAGTACAGAACACCTGAACGTCGTTTGCTCAACCATTCAAAAGACACCGTCAAGTATTGGTTTGCACCGGCTGCTGCTGCAGCTGTACCAGCCAATGGAGCTGGTGCGCCGCCTTCAAACACAGTAGAACCTGAAACGGCACCAGTGTCGGTAAATGTCATGTTCAGCGTCAGATCACAACCCACGTCGCAAAACGAGGTTGCCACTGACCAACTACCGGCAATATCGGCGAGTGAAATGCTTCGAACATCGTTCGTGGTGGCAAACGTCATGGTGAACGGTGCATCAGTTGCGGTGTTACTGATTTGCTGGCCATCATTTTCAACGCTTAAACTGTAAGTAATGGTATCCGGAGCAACAACCGGGTCTTCAGTCGACGGTCTTTGTCCAACCAAGGTAAACGATCCTGCTGAAGCGGTAGCGGTATCGTTGCTGTCTCTGTGAAAAAAGTGCTCCAGTTGACCTGAGGCCGGACCAAACACAGATTCAATCCGATCACTGCTGGTGCTCTTCGCCAACGCGTAAATGTTTTCGTTCGCATCGATAATCATCACGCCTTGTCCGAAATTATTGTTCCCGAACCAGACACCTGGTCTTCCACCGTCCGATCCCGTAGCGCCTGTGGTTGCGCCGGTAGTTGCACCTGTAGTCGCGCCTGTAGTCGCGCCTGTGGTGCCACCCGTGGTGTCACCAGTCGTTGCACCGGTGGTAGAACCCGCAGTGGCATCACCATCGGAGCTACTGTTACTGTCACTCGAACAAGCACCGAGCGCGAACACCAATGCTAGAACCGATAAATACTTGATTATCATAAATATTATCCAATAGGTAAATCTGTGAATGAACTGTACGCAAGAACTGGGCACATCATCCGCCTCCACATCCTTAAAAACTGTGTGAACGCGTCTGCACATTTTATCAAAGTTAAATATCTGTGTACTTCATCACGTTAATACCGAAGAGAGAGCTCACCACTTCGGCTACATCTAACGCCTTCTGAGCCGATAGAACCAGAGTGAAACATCTTGCGCGCAATATATACCGTGTCGGTTTGGCTGGCTGCTCTGCTCTGTCGAGCGCGCTATTGCTTCTCCTGGTAACGCTAACGTCGGCTCATGCGGCCATTCATGC
>CAKZUP010000054.1 GCA_937922945.1 uncultured Granulosicoccaceae bacterium | reverse complement strand
AACTGCCCAGGAATTTGCAGCACGGGGGTTACGCGCCCATCGTTAGAGAGCGATACCACTTGCATGTCGCCACCATCTTCTGCAACCAATATGTCATCGGTTGCAGGCTTGCCGGTAATGCCGTCTAATCCGTTTAGTATTTCGTATTCATAGTTGTCATCATCGTAGAAGATGCGCAGGCTTTGCGAAACGATATCAATTTCCCAAACACGGCCGTCGCCTTTGGTAGCAAAAAAGACTTTATCGTTTTGCAGGCAAATGCCTTCGCCGCCGTTAAACGCTGTGCTGAATTGGGTTTGGTAGCGTGTTTCGGTGTTGCTGGCCGATGGGTCTTCTACGTCGATCCACTCGATTGCGCCAACTTCGCCGTCGAGCACGCGTAAAAACTGAAGCTTGCCTTCAGATAAATCTTCAAAGCTGCCCGAAGGTGTGAAACGATAAAGACAGCCATCAGGCTCATCTTCTGTCAGGTAGAGATGCCCTCGTGCAGGGTCTGCGCAAACCGCTTCGTGTTTGAACAGGCCTAGCGCGGGTAACAGTTTTGCCGGTTGCCCTTCGGGGTAGCATTCCCAAACCTGGCCAAAAGAGACTTCTTCGCATGATAGCCATGTGCCCCATGGCATGGCGCCACCGGCGCAATTGCGTGAACTGCCGGTTAAAACCGGATAGGCAGATACAAGATTCGCATCCCTATCAAAACGAAGTGCGCCAACGCCACCTCTTTGACTATGAAGTTCAGCGTTAGATAAATAAATCCAACCGTCATTGGTTTCAAACACGGCGCCGCCATCGGGTGCGCCGTGCCAAACATAGTCACTGCTTTCAATGGGCTTCTGGCCAGTTGTGGCAACAATGCGTGATGTGAAGCCAACCGGGAGGCGGATGCCGTTGATGTCGGGCTCTTGCAGTGGGCCGTAAAAGGTGGTCGGTGTGTCTGTTGGTTCCTCGGACGGATCTTCTTCTACGTCCTGCCCGGGCTCAGGTTCTTCCACCTCTTGCATAGGTTCTTGCATGGGTTCTTGAACGGGCTCTTGAACGGGCTCTTGGGTTGAATCGTTTGAAGGCGATTCCAAAGGCGCATCTACAGACTCTTCCGGAAGCTCCATAGACTCGGACGAGTCTATGGCATCAGCCTCATCGGAAGTCATTTGCATATCTTCTGCACCGGCGTCAATACTTGAACTGCTTGATCCGCTGCTGCAGGCAGTTAAAGCGGTGCTTCCTATGCACAGCCCAACAGCTCCCATGGATCGTAGGGCTTCACGTCGTGAGTGATTGAATACTGATTTGTTTCGCATACTGAAACCCGTTTTAGTGTCTAGAGGTTATTCTAAACCATGATGGGCTTTCAGTTGTTTTTTAACAGTTTGTACAGTGCGTACACTGCTATCACGAACAAGTGTCCATAAATGCGCTAATGAACATAATGGCAGATTATTCTTCAGTAAGCTCCGCGTTACCGGTAATGTACTGGCGATTGTAAGCAGTTTGCATTATCTGCATGACTTTACTAATACCCAGTTTCTCTAGTTGAACAAGGTAGGTGTCCCAGTCTTTGTTGATATCGCGTGTTCCCAGAATCCATTCCTCTTGCCGCTCCAGCATATAAGTCAGTAGTGTGTTCCAGTAAAAGTCGAAGGTGTCGGTTTCTTCTGCATTAAGATTAATGCCATAGAATGGCTTGAGTAAATAATTGCCTGCTTCATACAGGTCTATGCCTGCCAGCGCAATTTCGTTCGTCCATTGCCGCTCGTAGGCATAGTCCTGATGGAAGCCTCTGGGCACCTGTGCACCAATAGACCATAGTTTAGTGTTAACGGGTACATCTCCGTTTAACATTTCGTCTGTGAAAACGGGTTGGCCATCAACTAACGTGTAGTGCTCACCTTCAACACCAAAGTTAGCGAGTCTGCGACCGGCTGATGAAAACCAGAAATCGAAATATTTGATAGTTTCTACAACGCGCTTGTTGTTTTTGGTTATCGCCCAGCCATCTGGTTTGACTGAGGTTCGGCGATGTTCCTCTATACGTTTGCCACTCACACTTTTTGGTGGAGCAAAAGGGATGAAAGAGAACCCTTTTATGTCAGCGGCTAATTTGTCGTTGAAGCTGGCGGTTGATGCGAACCAGTCGTGTGTCATACCGCCCTGATTTTTGGATAAGCGTTGCGTACGGATGTCGCCAGAATTGGCCGTGCCAACGTCTTTGTCAATTAAGCCTTCGGCATACCATTTGGCAAGTTGTGTTATCCCGTGTCGATATTCCTCTTTTACATAGCCATGATGTACTGTGTTATCAGAAACATAAAAGTCGTGCCAGGAGTCTGTGCCGGATGTTCTTGCATCCCAAAGTGTTACAAGGCGCACGAGTTCTTCGAAATCCCGAACGAAAAAAGGAATTTCGTCTTTTATCCCGTTTCCATTGGGATCTTCGTTTAAAAATGCGGTTAATACGTTATACACATCATCTACAGTTTGCGGTACAGGCAGCGCGAGCTTATCAAGCCAGTCTTTACGGATAAAGTAAGCTCTGCCAAATTTTCCATCAGGGACATAGGGGATATGATAGAGATTACCATCAGGTGCAGAAATGGATTTAATCAAGTCTTGTTTGTCTTCAAAAAAAGCTCGTATGTTCGGCGCATGTTGGTCAATCAGATCGTTTAGTGGTAAAAACTCGCCTAGCGGGCCATATTGGTTGAACTTTGCTCTTAAGTTTGTGCCACCGACAATATCAGGCCAGTCTCCATTTGCCCTCATCAGGTTGAACGACTCATTGCCCGTATCGAAGCCGGACGTGGTGACGTTATTCAGCGATATACCGGTGAGTTCGCTTGCACGCTTTTCAACTGGCCAGTCATTGTTGTATTGCGTTTTCCGCTCGTGATAATGGAAGTGAATATCGAGCGTAATCGGCTTGGTTGTTATTGGAGGAAGGTTTGTCGATTGGCTCGAATCTGCCGCGGTAGCGGCATTGCTTATTAATGTGGTAGCAAGACAAATCGCGAATGCTATCGGTGTTATTTTTGTTGCTGCTTTCATAGGGTGGTTTTCGCGTTTGTACAGAAATAAATGTGTAAAGCTGTGTGCTATTTTTCGTTTTCCGCTAAGCTGGTGTGGACCTGTCGCTTGGCGTGTTCTTCTCTCAACAGTGTGTTGAAATCAGCTGTCCAAATACTGGTGTTACTTTGCTCTGTCCATAGCTGGCTAATAAGATGATCAATGCGAGCAAGAAATCCTCTATCGCCAATACTGGCGTGCGGTTTAATGGCCTTGCCTTTTTTATCAAGCGTTTGGTAGGCGATTCTGTTGCATTTATCCAGCATGCTGGTGTCTGTGTCGCGTAATGGTGATAGCGAACCTTTAAGGTAGTTAAAAGCACCGCTAACGGCACTATCGGTAACCACTTCCAAAAACAACTCCTGGCCATGCTGTTCATCCTGGTTGGTGACCTTGCCCAGTGCGAACACATCCATAACCAGAATAATACTGTCAGCAGTACCGGGTGATGGCGCGCAGTCATAGTCGCGACCCAGTTTTAAGCCTAAATTTCTGAACTCTCCCTTAGCCCAATCGCCCATGGATGTTGCCAGTGCTTTGTTTGCGGCGACAGCTGCTATCTGTTGTTGCCAGCGCCCTTCTCCAAAGGAGTGGGAATAGGGTTGTATTTTTTTAAAGGTTTCAACAGTTTCCAGAAATCGATCATCATCCAGAGCCGTTGTATCCAGATCATTGTAGATACGCTGATAAAGCGCTTGCCCTGCAATACCGAGTAAGATGTTGTTGAATAGGAGCCGTTGTTGCCACGGCTCGTTACCAACTGCCAAGGCAACCATGCCGTGTTCAGATTCTGCTTTAGCGCGTTCGAGAAATGTGTGCCAGGAGTCTAATGCAGTAACGGTGTTGTCGGGGTAATTGGCAGGCTTATACCAAAACCAGTTTTCACTGTGCACATTCACTGGTATGGCAACCAATTCTTCGTTAACCATAACCATGTCCATAACATTGCTAATGAACTGGTTTTCCAATGATTGAATAACCGATGGCTCGATGCTGTTGAGTAGCCCTAGACGACGAATTTGCGCGACTTCCCAGCCAGAGTTCCACTGTACAAGGGTTGGTGCATAGCCTTTTGCCATTCTGGATACGGCTTTGTTAAGTACAGTAATCTGATCTTCTCCACCAACATCAAACCAAGTGCCACCTCGTGTTTCGAATTCATCCTTTAATACTTGCATCGCGCGTAGCTCGCCGCCGCGGTTCCACCAATGCATGACCTCAATCTGCGGCTCTGCTTCTGCTGCCAACGATGTAATAGCCATTGCGCAAGCGATAAGCAGCCGATTTAAAGCCTCATTTCTGAATAACAAGTTCAGGTTTGTTTTAATCATCTCTGAATCAACCTGCTTTCTTTTTCATTTGTTCTAAGGCCAGTGATTCAAGCACGTCGGCAAAAGGTGCGGGTTTAAAGAAGTAGTAACCCTGAATTTCATCGCATCCCAAACTGCGACAAAAGTCGTATTCCTCTTGAGTTTCAACGCCTTCAACGACGCATTTCTTATTTAGCTGTTTACACAGGTAGATAATGGTTAGTACGATATTCTTTGAGTCGTTACATTTAGACATCATCCTGACAAAGCTTTGATCGACTTTAATAATGTCCACATCTAACCCCACAATGGAGCTTAATGACGCATAGCCGGTACCGAAGTCGTCAAGGGCGATGCCCATGCCGAGCTCCCTGGCAACTGAGCAAGCCTTGGCGATTACCTCATCTTCACGCCCGAGTGCAACGTTCTCGGTTATCTCCAGATCAATTGGGCAGTTAGTGGCCGTTGTGTTGTTCACTATCTTTGTAATTCGACTTGCAAAATTCACTTCGCGTAAAAATATTTCATCGGCATTGAACGCCACTCTGCCGGGGTTTAATCCATGGCTAACCCATGCGTTATAGTCAGCAACAATTTGATCCAGCATTTGCCAGGTTATCTCTGTAATGAGACCGCTTTTCTCAGCTATCGGTATAAACTTAAATGGAGGTAGTAAGCTGCCATCTGATTGTTTCCAGCGACAAAGTGCTTCCATGCCACAGATAAGCCCTGATTTTGCATCTACTTTGAGCTGGTAGAATGGGATGAATTCTTTGTTCGTCAAACCAATTCGAATTTTTTCTACCAGAAGATTCTCATCTTCAATGTCTGAGCGCATCGATGAATCATATCGAGGAATATGATTTTCTGTGTGTCTGTATTGCTGCGCTGCCAAGCGTGCATCGATGAGCTTCACCGCCAGATTATCCGATGTGATTGGTCCATCGGTATAACCCAGCCTTATTTTAGGATAGACAATTTTATTTTCTATATATAGCTGTTGGGAAAGCTCGTTTTTAATGCTATGCACCGCACTAACATTTGTTTCTGTTATTAAATTAGATTGCAAAATGGCGAATTCATTGTCGCCGGCTCTGAAAATAAGATTTTCTGTTGTATCGATCAGCCTTAGTTTTTTTACAAACTCCTGAAAGAAAAAGTCCAGTGCTGTTGGGCCGACGATTTTACTAATATTGTCTGTGTTGTCCAAACTGATTAATAACAAGCATGAGTACCGTTGATGTGCTAATTCTGATTGAACGGTTTTTGCAGCACCGGCTTTGTTAGACAGGCCAGACTGCTTGTCATAGTTTGCTTGTATAAAAAGGTCTTCGTGTGCAGAAACCAGGTTTGAATTAACTTTTTTTAGTCGATGTCTCAGCGGCAAAAATATTAATAGGAGTTCAAGCACAGCAATGCACAAAGAGAATAGGGTGAGTGCTTTATGGGTGCTGGCAAGATGGTTCGATCGACCAGCGATGATTACTTGCAGCTTTTGCATTGCCGAAGCATAGCTTTTCCCAAGCGCACCATTTCTTGCGGCAGTTGCTTCAACCGGTAGCCACAGCAGATCGTTGCCCGGGATGTTATCTGTGCTTTCTGCAGATATTTCTTTTAGCCTGTTGGTGTACTGATCAATTTTATTTGAAATATTATGCGGCGGCTTGTAGAAAACGCTATCGAAATCATCGTAGTACTTGTAGGCTTGTAACGATATTAGTTGTTCAGAAATAGTCTTTTTTAACAACGCTATTTGGCTCAGAACATCATGCATTTGTGCACTGATTTTCGGCACTAACCTTGATTCCGATGGTGGTAGAGCCTTAGCCGCTTTAAGGTCTGTTAAGTACAGATTGGATACGCTTAAGGTTGTGCTGAGCTCGTTGGCAGTTGCACCAAACGCACTGAGTCTTGATTGTTCTGTCAGAATATTTTTTAGAGTAAAGTAGCTGAATATGAGCGCACCACAAAGCACCAATGTTGCAAGAATATAGGCCGCAGTCATGTTTCTCGTAACCGTGTCGAGGTCACGCAAAGTAGGGGCTGATGTAGCTGGATGTTTAAACACCGTTAAGGCCTTGGATTGACTCGCTGTGGTCTTTAAAAATACGCAATTGTTAAATACCGTATCTTAATTAAATTACGTTAGTTCGCTCAGCACGAATTACGTACGTTAGAAACGATTCAATATAGGTATCGTCGCTAAGTTGCGCTCATGAAGTAATGCATGTGTGTTCACTAATAAATAGTTAGAAACTGTGGAACGATTGGAATTATGGCCCGCTGTTTAAGAGGCTTTGCATAGTTGTTATGAAGATTTGAGTCTTTATATACTATTTGTAAATGCAAGACTTGTCGTGAGTGTTGTAACGAATTTAGTAGGCATTAGGTGGCTTTACGGTGTTACATGCTTGGTTATGATTTACAACTTAAAACTTGCGTACCTAAAAATAACCTGACTCAACGAGATAGATAAACAGGCGGTGCATGCAGGTGGAAGATATGTCTAACAAGGTAACTCTTAAAGCTCTCGTTAAACTATCCCCTATTGATTGCCGAACACGACAATAGCTTCACTGCTATTGGCTTGCCATGGTGCGTACTTCCGCATAACGCTTAAAAACAGATCGCTGTTGAGTCCGTGGGCTAACCATTGTTGCAATTTTGGCAACGGTAGAGAATTAAATTGTTTGGGTTGAACCATCGAGAATTGCCGAACAAAGGGTAGTAAGGCCGCATCCATGAACCCAAAATAATTGCTCGATAAATGTGATGATGTGGCGAGCAACCCTTCAAGCTTTTCAAGAAAAGGCATAGCTTGTTCCAAATAGTAGCTTTGTGGGTGTTCCGGGTGTCGATCACTGTATTTGTATTTGTCTAGCTGTAACTTGAATTCAGTATCGTTTTGAGTAATGAACGCAATAATTTCTTTTTCGCTCATAGCCTCTGTGTGTAACCATTGTTCAGCGTTTTCTATTTGTCGATGCGGGTTTTCCAGCATTGCCCAGCGCATTATTTCAATGCTTTCGTCTATCACGCGAAAAGTTGTTTGCCCCTCTTGCTTAAGATTTTCCGATTCCGGACCATCGGTGCTTTGATTTGGCAATATTTGATTAGGAAATATTGGATTTGGCGATATTTGCTTTGGTAATAGAAGAACAGGCACAGTGCCCTTTTCTGATACCTCCAGCAGATGGTTGGGTTTATCTTTCAGAACCACTTCTCTAAGTTCGCATTGTGCGCCGCAGTGCTGTAGCGCTAATCGTGCGCGTATTGCGTAAGGGCAACGCCTGAAAGAATATAAAATAGGTAATGACATGGGCGGTAACTATGCCTTCATCCGCAAGCCTTTAACATCAAACAGTGCTGCGTGGGCTACGGTAACCGAGTGCAGCGTACCAGCAATATCGACGTGGAGTTTGTCGCCATCTTCGATTACAACGTCGACCTGTCCCAACGCCACAGGTTTTCCAACTCGATAACCGAAAGCACAGGTTGTGGTTTTACCGATGATTTGGCCATTCAGTAGGATAGGTTCATGTCCTAGTGGCACAACAGTGTCATCAACAAATAATAGTGAGACTATCTGATTGGTGCGCGGTTTCTCAATAGCTTTCTGCAACGCATCAAACCCGATAAAACCACCAGACTTACGTGTAAACAGTTCCAAACCAACGTCTGCCGGTGACAGGTCAGAATCTAGCTCATGCCCCATTGCCCGGTAGCCTTTTTCAACACGCATGGAAGTTTGAGCGAGCAGGCCAGCAGGTTTTGCACCAGCAATTTTCAGGGCGTTGTAGACTGTGCCAACGTCAGCTGTATCACAACTTATTTCCCATCCTGCTTCGCCAACATAAGATAGTCGTGCTGCTCTGACCAATACGCCCGCTAGTGTAAGCTCTGCGTGTTTAAAGTACCCAATAGTATCTAGCTGTGTGCCAAGTGATGAGGCAATAGCAGCAGCGGCGGGTCCCATAAGGCCAATGGTGGCAATTGCTTCGGTTACATCTGAAATGCGTACATCGAATTTTGGTGTGGGTTGGTTACCCGATGCCGCTCGGGTAAACCAGCACAGGTCTCTTTTGATGGCTTGTGTGCCTACAAACAACCGGTAGTGGTCCCGACTAATACGTTGTACGGTGATGTCACTTTCGAAAGTGCCGCGACTGTTGAGCACAGCGCTGTATATCACTGATCCCGGTTCGCGATTAACGTATCCAGCGCAGGTGTGCATTAGCAGTGCCTCTGCATCAGGCCCGATGATGTCGATTTTACCGAACGAAGATAAATCGAACAGGGCAGCGAGTTCGTGTGCCGCCATAACTTCATCGCGCACTTGTTCAAACCAATCTGGTTGGCCAAACGTGAGTTGCACGGGTTCGTTAGCGTTAAAAAATAACGGGCGTTCCCATCCGTAAAATTGCCCTGTAAATGCACCGTCTTGTTTGTGTTGGTCGTGCAACGGTAATAGTCTAAGGTGTCTGGCCGTTTTAAGTTGCTTGTTGGGGTAAGCAATATCGTAGTGTGTACCCAGTATTTCTGGTGCGCGCGCCATCAAGTGCTCAACCGAATTGAATATAGGGGCAAAGCGCTTCGCATCTGCTTCGCTTAAATCATAGGCCGTGGCTCCATGCACAATGCAGTGCGCGAGATTCATGCCTGCTCCGCCCCCCGAAGCTATTCCCACGGAGTTCATGCCGCAGCCCAAAAACAAGCCTTGCGTTTCAGCTGTTTCACCAAGCATAAACGTACCATCGGGTGTGAAGCTTTCAGGACCGTTGAGTAACATTTTCACCTCCGCATCGGCCAACACGGGAAGGCGATGCAGTGCATGCTCCATCATCGGTTGAAAATGATCCCAATCTTCAGGTAGTAAACCGAATTCAAAATTAGCGTTCAACACACCCGGTGCGATAGGTTTGCCCATTGGTTCAAAGCAACCTACCAGCAAGCCGCCGGAGTCGTCTCTTATATACAGGCTGTTATCGTGATCAGACAGTGTCGGTGTGTTGCCTGTGATGCCATCAATGGGCTTAGTTAGAAGATAAAAGTGCTCACAGGCAAGTACGGGCACATTGGCCGCAGCCATCGAACCGACTTCTCGTGACCATAGGCCAGCACACAGCGCTATTGCATCGCATCTGATGGTGCCCTGTGCGGTTTCGATACCGCGAACACGGCCGTTCTTGGTTAATATCCCTGTAACACCGGTGTTTTCAAATAGTCTTGCGCCCTTGGTTTTTGCAGCTTTTATCAATGCTGCGCAAACGTCAC
>CAKZUP010000053.1 GCA_937922945.1 uncultured Granulosicoccaceae bacterium | reverse complement strand
AGGTGATGAGCGCGACACAAAACTCGATCAGAATGCCATACAACGCATATCGTTTTATTGGGAGGCAGTGCGTGCGCAATACGCAGCGTTTGAAAGCGATTTGAAAGGGCCTGCATCTGAAGTGTATTTACACGAAATGCCTGGCGGCCAATTCACCAATCTGAAGGAACAGGCACGCTCACTGGGTCTGGCACCACGATGGCACGAAGTAGCACAAGCCTATGCCGATGTTAACGAGATGCTTGGTGACATTGTTAAGGTTACGCCATCATCAAAGGTGGTTGGTGACTTAGCCCTAATGATGGTCAGCCAGGATTTGAACATCGATGACGTTGTCGACCCCGATCGTGATATTGCGTTTCCGGAATCGGTTGTGTCATTAATGCGTGGTGAACTGAGCCAGATACCGGGTGGCTGGCCAGAACAAATACAAAATAAAGTACTTAAAGGTGACGCGCCGCTTACTGAACGTGCAGGCGCATTAATACCTGCTGTAGACATGGAGAAAACTCGGCTCGAACTGGAAGACACCTTGCAAAAAACCATTTCTCAGCAAGAGCTTGCGTCTTACAACATGTACCCCAAAGTGTTCACAGACTTTGTTGCTGCACAATCTGAGTACGGCCCAACCAGCGCACTGCCAACACCGGTTTATTTTTACGGTCTCAAGGTTGGTGATGAACTGTTCGTGGATATTGAACAAGGCAAAACCCTGGTTGTGCGTTGTGTTGCAATCGGTGAAACCAATGAAAAAGGTATGGTGCGGGTTTTCTTCGAACTCAATGGTCAGCCCCGCTCTATACAAGTACCCGATCGTATCCACGGAGCATCCGGCGCTTCTGCCATTCGCGCTAAAGCCGATCAAACGGATAAGTTACAGGTTGGCGCACCGATGCCGGGCGTTATCTCTACTGTTAACGTGTCAAGTGGACAACCAGTTGAAGCTGGCGATGTGTTGTTATCGATTGAAGCCATGAAAATGGAAACCGCCATCTATGCCGAAACCGCCGGGGTTGTTAAAGAACTGTTGGTGAAAGCCGGTGATCAAATCGATGCGAAAGATTTGCTTATTCAGCTTGCTGAAACCGCTGAGGCTTGATAACACACAGCCATGCAAGATGCCATTCAAGATACCGTGCGGGAAAGCGTGATTATCGCTTTTTCCGCACTTCACTGCGCATAAACCGTTTGTTTGGAACAGTAACCAATGAGTCAACTGAAAGCCGTACTCGAACTAATCGACAATAGCCAACAACATGCGCTCGACAGACTGTGCGAGCTTCTCAGGTTACAAAGCATTTCTACCGACTCACAGTATGCTAATGAATGCGTGAAAGCTGCTGATTGGCTGGTTGACGATTTAAACGGCATTGGCTTTGAGGCAAAACGACACGACACCACTGGCCATCCCATGGTGGTTGGTAAGCTGCACGCCGGTGATAACAAACCGCATTTCCTGTTCTATGGTCACTACGATGTGCAACCGGTTGATCCATTAGAGTTGTGGAACACACCGCCGTTTGAACCTCAAATTCAAGAGACACCCAACGGTACCGTTATACGTGCTCGCGGAGCTGCGGACGACAAAGGTCAGTTAATGACGTTTGTCGAAGCCTGCAGAGCGTGGCAGCAAGTGTCGGGTTCGTTACCAGCCAATATCACGGTGTTTTTTGAAGGTGAGGAAGAAAGCGGCTCACCGTCATTAATCCCTTTTATGCAAGCCAATACCGACTTGTTAAAAGCCGATATTGCCATGGTTTGCGATACCGGTATGTGGGATAGCAATACGCCGGCCATATCAACCATGCTACGCGGTATGGTCGGTGAACAGCTCACCATAACCGGTCCATCACTCGATTTGCATTCGGGCATGTATGGCGGCCCGGCAATTAACCCAATTCGGGTGTTGAATAAAATACTGGCAGGCCTGCATGATGAAAACGGACGCATTACGCTCGATGGTTTTTATGATGGTGTAAACGAGCCTTCTGATGAAATAAAGAGACAATGGGCTGCACTGAATCACGATGAAAGTGAATTTCTGGGTAACGTGGGATTATCACAGCCCGCAGGTGAACAGGGATATTCCGTGCTTGAACAAATCTGGTCGCGCCCCAGCTGCGATGTAAACGGTATTGTCGGCGGTTACACTGGCGAAGGGTTTAAAACCGTGCTGCCATCCAAAGCGTCTGCCAAAATCAGTTTTCGTCTTGTCGGTGATCAGGATGCGACAAAAATTCAACAAACGTTTCAGCAGTACGTTAGAGATAACCTTCCACCAGATTGCAGCGTTGAGTTTATGTCGAAAGACGCAGCTGGCGCTACTGTTATGCCTGTGGATGCTGCCGAGTTTGCCCGTGCCCACGCTGCATTGTCCGATGAATGGGAAAACGAGGCTGTGTATGCCGGTTGCGGCGGCTCGATACCGGTAGTTGGTCATATAAAAGAGATTCTTGACATGGATAGTTTGCTGGTCGGCTTCGGTCAGGACGACGATGCCATTCATTCACCGAATGAAAAATACAACGTGAAAAGTTTTCACAAAGGTACAAGGAGTTGGGCGCGTATTCTCGATGCGTTAACACAATAAGCGCACCTTAAGTGCAAGCGCAAGTGCAAGCGCAAGTGCAAAACTAACCGGCTACGAAAATAACCAACCACCAAAATTACCGGCTACGAACCGGTTGGCAGCGCCACACGCTAAGCGCGAACAGGAATATAGATTTCGGTGCGCAAATCGGCTTCGGCGGTATTGTCCGGATCGTCGGTGTACACTTCAAACGGCGGATTCTGTTTATCCATCTTATGTTTGAAATGCTGTATGTCTCCCATAGCGGCCGACCAGCCATTACCCAGGTGTCGGTAAGGCCCGGTGTGCGTTACCTTGTATGCTTTACAGGCGGGCCGCTCTTCACACAATAATTGCGTATCAGAGGAGATTCGATTAGACAGTGGCACGGCTGCGGTATATTCACAAGACTGACCAACCAAATCCATTTTGTTATAAACACTGAATGGCGCACCGCTCACTTCAACCTCAAGGCTGGCCACGGAGTTCATAACGTCTGGGAAAGCCTGAGCCATTGAATCTGATATTGACTCCATGCTTGATGAAAACTTTTTACCAGCGTAAACCACCGCAGGCACATCGACCACACCACCAACATCAATTTTCGATGGGATGGCACCCGACTCAATATAATCTTTCAACATGCGCAGGCCGCGATCGTAATCGCTACCGATCATCGCTTTCATTTTTTTGACCATAAAAAACATGAAAAACGGCAAGCTACTATCCATGTGCCACGTAACACGGGTTTTACTGTCACCAACAGAGACAAAATCGAACGCAATGTCGGCTTGTGATTTCCACGGCTTTAAAAAACGTAAATCCGATTCCATCCGATTCGCATCCAGCGCTGTCATAACCATGCCACCAGCACCCACTTTCTCGCCAGACCAATCGTACCCATGACCAAGCTCGCCAGCTTTGCCCTTGTAAGTTAGGTTGCAATCAGGCTCCATGATTAACCACGGTGACCAGCAAGGCCAGGTAGTAAAGTCGGCAACAACATCGCGAACGCGAGATGCGGGCGCATCGATTTCAATAGAACTCGCAACATCAAAAGCAGGCATGTGCGTCTCCCGAGAGTGGATGTATCGATGCCTGTATTATTCCAGCAAAGGCCTTGCGTATCAAATACTATGGAGCAAGCAACGCACAATCGCCGATTTAGGCTAACCTACCTCAATACTGAGCCCATATTCTGCCGAAGCAACCTGCAACCAATGCCAGACATAGTCCGCAAAGCTTCGCCGAATAATTAACTCGTAGTGATTCTCTTCAACACAGCGTAAACAAACCTGCGCTTTGGCGAACACAGTATTCACCACTTTGCCAGGCATCAGATTCTGGGGATGCACATCGTAAGCCGTGCTCTTACGCAGCACATCCACGGCGCTTGGCCCCTGCAATGTTAGCGCGCTGAAACCACCAGCTACATTAACGATAGCGATGGAGGCATCACCGGTTATTTCCCGAATGCTTTTTTCAATTGTGTAGGCTTCGTCAATCGCACAAGAGAGCAGCCACTCATCCGGTGCTATCCAACGCACACATTTATCGCCAACAATGCTCGTGCTCAGGGTTTCAGGCAGTGACACTTGCAAGACAGATTCAACCGCCTTTGCTAACGCTGCTTTGTCTTTACTTGCACGAAATACCAATAGCCCCGCCATGGGAAGCTCACTCAGACTGACACCAAGCCCCGAGTCGGTACGCGCCGCGAGCTTGCTCATTTGAGCATGGTGTAGTGCTGTTTCCATCATGGGAATAGCTGAATCGGCAAACTCATTTTTTTGCGTCACACTGTTATGTGCGTATTGCTCAGACATTAATATACTGTGCATGAGTATGGCTCCTTATGATTTATGGCAATCGCCTGCGGGGTCTACCCAGCAGCTTGCGCAAATTCGCGCCTCAACCGTTCGGCCATCAGCCAGTGGGAAGTACACCGACTCGCCCATTCGATTTAATCCGTCTCGAATAACCGCCATCGCAATGCTACGCCCAACATTGGCGCTGTAGTAACTGGACGTGACATGGCCAACCATGGTCATCGGGATACTTTGTTGCGGGTTTCTGACGGCCTGAGCACCTTCGGGCAGTACCGTATTCGGGTCGATTGTTTCCAAACCAACCAACTGTTTGCGCTCTGGCTTTAAACAATCTTCGCGTTGCATACCGCGTTTACCGATATAACTGAACGATTTATGGTTCGCCACAGCCCACGCATGATTCATATCAATCGGCGTTATAGAACCATCGGTATCCTGACCAACAATAACAAAGCCTTTCTCAGCCCTGAGTACGTGCATAGACTCGGTACCGTAAGGCGTTAAGTTAAAGTCTCGACCATGCTCGAATAAAGCCTCCCACACATGCATTCCATAATGTGCCGGTACGTTAATTTCGTAAGATAACTCGCCTGTAAACGAAATTCTGAACACGCGTGCTGGTGCTCCGGCAACGGTTCCTTCACGCCAATCCATGAATTTAAACGCCTCTTTGTCCAGATCGATATCCTGACAAACTCTCGACAACAACTCACGGCTGTTCGGGCCTGCAATGGTCATGGTCGCCCAGTGGTCGGTTACGCTGGTGAAGTACACATCCAATTCAGGCCAGTCTGTTTGATGACACAGCTCAAGCCAATTCAGTACGTTAGCCGCACCACCGGTTGTGGTTGTCATCAGAAAATGGTTATCAGCCAGACAAGACGTGACACCGTCGTCCATAACCATGCCGTCATCGCCACACATCAAACCATAGCGACATCGACCCGGTGCAAGCTTCGCCCAGGCGTTGGTATAAACGCGTTCCAGAAACTCGCGTGCATCCCTGCCCTGTATATCAATTTTCCCCAGGGTTGACGCATCCAGAATGCCGACGCTTTCGCGTGTAGCAGTACACTCTCGGTTTAGTGTGTCTTGCATCGACTCACCTTCACGAGGAAAGTACCACGCACGTTTCCACTGCCCTACATTTTCAAACTTGGCACCGTGTTCGATGTGCCAGCGATGCATCGGTGTAAAACGTTTGGGGTCGAATAATGCACCTGTATGACTACCCGCTACGGCACCAAAGGTAACCGGTGTATAGTTCGGTCTGAACACAGTAGTACCTGTGTCTTTTATCGACTGCTGCAACGTGTTAGCCACAATAGCCATACCATTAACGTTACCCGTTTTGCCCTGATCGGTACCAAACCCCATCGCGGTATAACGCTTAACGTGTTCTATCGATTCGAAACCTTCACGCGTACTCGTTTGTATTGCCGCTGCCGTGACATCGTTTTGCATATCAACAAATTGCTTTGGTGCACGGGTGGGTGTTTTCGTGTGCGGCACGAGATATAGCGCCATGGCTTTGCCTACACGAGGCTCGACCACCGCGGGAACCGGAGGAACAGATTCGCCGCTATCGAATTGTTTACCGCACGAGTGCACAGCTTGTTTTCCGGCATTCACGCCATCAGTCAAACACTCGCTTAAGCTTTGTGCGCCATTGACCCGACCCGAGGCAATCCGATTTTCATGCGTATCACCCGGCACAAACCCCAGAATATCCTCTCGCCAAACGGGCCGACTGCCGGTATGACACGATAAATGCACTGCCGGACTCCAGCCACCGGAGCTTGCTACTGTGTCGCACAACAGCGTTTGGGGCTCGCCGGTCAAGAACGTACCAGCGTCATTGATCGGTGCAACCAGTACGTTACGGACTCTATGCGAACCATTTGCTTCAATGACTGCAGAGCCTGTGATTAATTCAATACCCCGCTCGCGGGCTTTATCCACAACATCGCCATCGGGCTTTGCGCGAGTGTCCACAATAGCCACAACGTCACGACCCACATCGTGCCAATCGAACGCACATTGATACCCTGCATCGTTGGTGGTCATGACCACGATGGAACTGCCGGGCACAACCGCATATCGCCTAATGTATTGCGAAACAGCAGAGCATTGCATGCAACCAGGTAAATCGTTGTTAGCGAACACCAATGGCCGTTCATGAGCACCGGTGGCAAGAATGACACTGTGTGCCCTGACTTTATGCATCCGTTCTCGACTCATACCAGTTGGACCACGATCACCCAAGTGGTGTGTTCTGCGCTCGTTAACGGTTAAAAAATTATGATCGTGCAAACCGGTTACTACCGATCGAGTGAGTCGCACCACATTGGGATAGCTATCGAGTTCCGTGCAAACCGAATTCACCCAATCGATTGCAGAGCTTTTATCGATCTCCACACCGTTATGTAACAGCCCACCGCCCATTTCGTTTTGCTCATCGGCGAGCATCACTCGGGCACCTGAACGTGCTGCGGTCAATGCAGCCATTAGTCCGGTCGCACCACCGCCAACGACCATAACATCGACATGGTGATGCATATGATCGTAGCTATCCGGGTCGCGCTCTTTTGAACTGCGTCCTAAGCCTGCCGCTTTGCGTATGACTTTTTCATACGTCTCCCACATAAATGCCGGGAACATGAAGGTTTTATAGTAAAAGCCCGGGCCCATAGCACCACCGGCCAGCTTGCCTACCAAACTCATCGCGTCGAAGCGTACGCTCGGCCAGCCGTTAACCGTTGAACACACCAAGCCATCGTATAACGACTGCTCGGTTGCGCGAACGTTAGGTATTTGAGTGGCTTCGGTTGCGCCGACTTGTAAAATCGCATTCGGCTCTTCAACGCCTGCGCTCATAATGCCGCGTGCTCTTGAGTACTTAAAGCTCCGTCCGACAACATTGATACCATTGGCTAACAGTGCAGATGCAAGTGTGTCACCTTCATAGCCTTTGTAATATCGATTATTGAAACGAAAGGTGAAGATCTTTGAACGGTCGATTCGGCCGCCAGATGGCAGTCGATAATTTTGCACATAGCGACCATGCACTAACTTAATCATGCTGCGGCTTTTCCATATCAATTTTAGAGCGTTCGCCCGCTTTGTAGGTTTCAAGAATCTCGTAGCTCACGGTGTTTCGCGTGATATTGAAAAACTTGCGACACCCAGCAGTGTGTTGCCAGATTTCCTGATGCAACCCTCGGGGATTTTTGCGAAAGTAAAGGAAATCGCCCCACTCTTTATCGGTGCATTCATCCGGATTAAGCGGCCTGGCCAGGTGAGCCTGACCACTGGCATGAAACTCATCTTCTTCACGATGCTCTTCGCAATAAGGACAATAGATTACAAACATAGGAATATTCCAATACTAGTGTGCAACGCCAGCTGCACCGTGTTCATCAATCAACGAACCATCGTAAAAACGAAACATGGAAAATGCTTCAGCTAATTTGTTGGGCTTGCCTTTGGCCAACATGTCAGCAAACACATGACCACTACCGGGAGTAGCTTTAAACCCACCAGTACCCCAACCGCAATTAAAAAATAGATTGTCGACAGGTGTTGCGGATAAGATCGGACACGCATCGGGCGTTGTATCGACGATACCGCCCCACTGTCGATTCATATGTACGCGGCTAACAACCGGAAACAGTTCCATTATGGCGTGCACCGTATGCTCAATAACCGGGTAAGAGCCACGTTGTCCATAACCTATGTAACCATCAATACCGGCACCGATAACCAGATCGCCTTTATCCGATTGAGACATATACCCGTGCACCGCATTGGACATAACAACGGTATCCAGAATCGGTTTTATAGGCTCAGAAACAAACGCTTGTAGCGGATGAGATTCGATAGGCAACTCAAAGCCTGCGAAACCTGCCAACACACTCGAATTGCCTGCCGCTACACAACCGATGCGCCCGGCATTAATACGCCCGTGCTGGCGTGTCTCCACACCCACAGCCGCGCCATCTTCAACAATGATATCGGTGACTTCACACTGTTGAATGATATCTACGCCAAGTTGGTCTGCACCTCGTGCGTATCCCCAGGCCACCGCATCGTGTCGTGCGACACCCGCTCGTGGCTGCCATGACGCACCGAGCACAGGATAGCGGGTGCTACCCGAGCAATCCATTATCGGTACAATTTCCTGACACTGTTTTGCATCAAGCACTTCGCCATCAATCCCATTGAGCCGATTGGCATTAACGCGCCTTTCAATGTCGCGCATGTCTTGCAGGTTATGCCCAAGGTTCATAACGCCGCGCTGCGAAAACATAACGTTGTAGTTCAGCTCTTGCGAAAGACCTTCCCATAACTTCATGGCGTGTTCATAGAGATGAGCCGCTTCATCCCATAGATAATTGGATCGAACAATCGTTGTGTTGCGACCGGTGTTGCCGCCTCCAAGCCAGCCTTTTTCCAGCAATGCAATATTGGCTTTTTGGTGCACTTTAGCCAAATAGTACGCAGTGGCCAAACCATGCCCACCACCACCGACAACAACGAAATCGTAGTGCTTTTTGGGGGTGGGACTTCGCCACATGCGTTGCCAGTTTTCCTGGTGTTGCAAGGCGTTTTTAATCAGACCAAAACCTGAAAATCGAGTCATGACAAGGCTGCCGGCGTTATTTTATTCATTGGTGAAATCATTGGCAAAATCAGCATTATTCTGGATTCTTTAGACGACGCCTATTGTGCTGGAACCGGTGCACAAGCGGGTAGAAAAATGCGATATTTTACTATCTGGTCGCGTCAGATGTGCGCGAACCCGTAGAGCTACCTAACCTGTATATTGGAATACATGCGGTAGTTTGGGTGCGCCATGCATCTGGCACGAGCACAGACCTGTCGCCCCGTCTTTCAGTTGCGCAGTTCAACGGCTTGTTG
>CAKZUP010000052.1 GCA_937922945.1 uncultured Granulosicoccaceae bacterium | reverse complement strand
AAGTTGGCTGGGTCATCACCATCTATGCGCTTGATCAGTAGGTCGGCCAATTCAATCCCGGTTGCGTATAAGTCTTCAGCTACTGTGTCCAGTTTCGGGTAAAGCAGTGGCAGTACTTCGGTGGTTTGCTTGCACAGTAGGTTATAGTCCTTACCAAGTGTTTTGCCTGACTCCTGTAGCCCACCTATAACCGCCAATGCTGTAAGTTCATTGTTGCAAATAATACCGTCAACGCCGTTCATACTTGCGCCTAGTTCACGGGCGAATACACGGGTTGCATCGGTATTGCTCAGTTGCGTTGATTTCTCTGCAACGCTACCGAGTATGTTGCTATTGGCAATGGCTCTGTTAAAACCATTCACGGTGTTGGCAAAGTTCGTTGTGCCATTATCTACTGCCGCAAGTAATAGCTTCTTGCAGCCTTTGGCTGCCAGCCTTTCAACGGCTAACTCAACAAATTTCTCTGCATTGAAATCATGGTAAGCATGTTCAGAATAGAACTCCGTGCGGCCATGCGATACAAAAGGCAGTTCTGCATCCATTAGCAACTGCACTCTTGGGTCGCGCGCGCTGGTATGAGTGAGAATGACGCCATCGGCCGTGCGGTTAGACAGAATGTACTGCACCGTCTCAATGGGGCCGGATTGTTCAAACTCGGGAATGACATTCAAGTGAAAATGGCTTCCTGTAATCCGCGCACCAATACCCTTTATTAGTATTCGAGTGAAATCGAGATTATTCACATCTGTGGATAACACCAAGGCCAGCACATTGGTTCTGCCTGTGCGCAAGCGAACCCCGGCCCTGTTAGGGACATAGCCGACCGCCTGTGCAGCTTCAATCACCTTGTCGCGTGTGGTCTGCTTTAACTTGCTGCCATCTCGCAAGGATAAGGACACAGTCGATAAGCTGAGTCCGGTTAACTCCGCAATGGTTTTCAGCGTAGCGCGATTTTCGTTCTGTTCCGACATGTTGCAGCGCAGCTCTTAAATGGTCGAATCGGGATGCCTTGAATGCTGTTCAGCAGTATTACTGAGGATTGAAATAATTGCAACGTTGCAAAAAATAGGAAATAATAGAGGGTCTGGGTAAAAGATAAAGTACTAAGCCATTGAAAAATATAGATTAAAAATAGTATTGCGTTTTCTGTCCATTTGTAGCATCGTAGCAATTACACGTAGTGCGTCAGCCCTGCGATAAAAATTCGAAAGATTTTTCGTTGAGGGTGTTGTTCGCCGTCAACTTCAATTTCCGTACGGAGGAAACACATGAAGTATCCAAAAATGAGTCGCGCAACATTAAGTAGTGCGATAGCCATTGCCTTGTTCGCAGGATCTGCCGCCGCTGGCGATATCAAGTTCTGGACTACAGAAGAACAGCCAGAGCGTTTGGCTAAGCAGCAGGAAATGGCTGCACAATTTGAAGCTGCAACCGGCGACAAAGTAGAAGTTATCCCGGTAACAGAATCAGATTACGGCACGCGTGCAACGGCTGCATTTGCTGCTGGTGACTTGCCAGACGTTATTTACCACCCGCTACAGTACGCTCTTCCCTGGGCAGAAGCTGGCATTCTTGATACCGAAGCTGCAACCGAAGTGGTTGAAGAGCTCGGTGTCGATACATTTAAAGGCGGCGCATTAAACCTTGCAGCCTATGATGGCGGTTACACATCCGTTCCTGTAGATGGTTGGACACAGATGGTCGTCTATCGTGCCGATTTGTTTGAAGAGAAGGGTTTAGAGCCACCTAATTCATTTGCGAATGTGCAGGCGGCATTAGAAGCCTTACACAACCCACCTTCCATGTATGGCTTTGTTGCACCAACAAAAGTCGATGAAAACTTCATGAGCCAGGTGCTTGAGCATGTTTTCCTTGCAAACGGCGTATCACCAGTTGGAGCAGACGGTTTTAAAGCACTTGAAGCTGGCCCAACTACTGAAATACTGGAGTTTTACAAGTCTATTGTTGAAGCTTCACCTCCTGGAGAGCTTTACTGGAAGCAATCTCGTGAGCTTTACTTTGCAGGTCAGGCTGCAATGATTATCTGGTCTCCGTTCATCCTTGATGAGCTGGCTGGTTTGCGTGATAGTGCACCACCAACGATCAACGACGATCCAACCACTAAAGAGCTGGCTGGTAAAACCGGTATCGTGACTAACTTTGCTGGTCCGTCGAATGCCGATGGTGCCGCATGGGGTGATGTGCGTTACTTCGGTATTACACCAGATGCTGACACAGATACAGCTCAAGCGTTTATCAAGTTCGCTATGGATGAAGGCTATATGCAAACCTTGTCTATCGCACCTGAAGGTAAGTTTCCGGTTCGAACCGGAACATCTGCAGAGCCTGATAAGTTCACTAAAGGTTGGGCTATGTTGCCAGTGGGTGTTGATCGTAAAGCGCCACTGGGTGAGTTGTACGCAGCTGATATGATCGCAGAAATTGTGGGTGGTCTTGACGTTGCACAACGCTGGGGTGTAACAGAGGGTCAGCTATCGCTGGCTTCTAAAATGATTAATGCACAGGCAATCAATCGTGTTGTGCGTCAGTTCACCGATGGTGAAATTGATGCAGCAGCAGCGGTAGAAGCCCTGAATACAGAGCTGGCAGCGGTTAAATAACCAAGCCAGTTTTATAAGTGTGATACACAGCGGCGGGTAAGTTGCGTCGCTGTGTATTTTTTTAGTGTCCAGTCAGGTCTACCCTGAGTCCATCCGTTGTCATGACGATCAGTACCCCTCCAAAAACAAAAGGTGCCCTAGCCAAAAGAGAAGCCCGACTAGCGTGGGGTTTGTTACTGCCGACTATATCCATCGTCAGTCTGGTTATTGTGCTGCCTTTGCTTGCCATATTCTGGATAAGCGTAAAGCCTGTTGGTTTAGCCGATCTGCGCCCGGTTTCCGCCGTGGTCAAAGAGAGCTTGCGAAAGAGGGACGATGCGGTTCGTATCGAATACCGCATTCGCAATTCATCTCAAAGTAAGCCGATAGAGGACGTCAGTTTCTCAGACACTATTCCCGATGGCGTTGCACTTGCTGAACTACCAGAATATTGTTCTGTATCTGCAGCTACCTTAAGTTGTGAGTTGGGAACCATTGAGGGTGGGTTCAGCGAGCGTTTACGAATCCCGGTAACGCTTGCGGGTGATTACGATAGTGCAGAGGAGGTGGTTGAAGCATCACTTCCGCTTGTTCAGGGCAAAGGCGACAGTGTTCTGACCAATACAGAATTTACGCTGGATAATTTTAAGCGCATCTTTGATAGTAAAGAATTTATGTCGGTTCTATGGGCCACGGTTTTCTACACGGTTGTAGGCACCATTGGTGCACTGTTGGTAGGGCTGTTCGCAGCAATGCTGTTGAATCGTCGATTTAAAGGACAAGGCATTTTGCGTGGCCTATATCTCTTTCCGTATGTGTCTCCGATTATTGCCGTTGCGTTCACTTGGGTGACATTGTTCGACCCTTTCTCTGGGTCGTTTAACACGCTATTGGTTCAAATGGGTGTTGCAGATGAGCCGATCAATTTTTTCGGTCAAAAACCTCAGGCACTAATTATGGTTACGGTGTTTGAAATCTGGCGTTATTTTCCATTGTCGTTTCTATTTATTTTGGCTCGTATGCAATCGATTGACACTGATATGTACGAAGCCGCAGACATGGATGGCGCTAGTCCGTTTCAAAAGTTCTGGTACCTGTCAGTGCCGCAGTTATTAGGCATATTAAGCGTGCTGTTTTTGTTACGCTTTATCTGGACGTTTAATAAGTTCGACGATATTTTCTTGCTAACCGGCGGGAACGCCGGAACCCGTACCTTAACCGTGAATGTTTATGAGCAGGCATTTGCCATTTCCAATATTGGTGCTGGTGCAGCAGTAGCGGTGGTCATTTTTGCCGTATTACTGTCCTTTAGCGTCTTTTTCTTGAAGTACGTGTCGCGTGAGGAAGGGCTATGACAATGCTTCGACACGGATTATTAACCAGCGTTATTGTGGGCATGTTGTGGTTACTGGTTGTGGCTACAACGGTTGCCGTCGTTTTATCTTTTACCACCGGTGAAAGTGCGCGCCCGGCTCTTTATGGGTGTTTGCTGTTTGGTGTCCTGGCGGCGGTTGGTGCTCTGCTGTTAAAGCCGAGGTTGATCGGTTTTGCGGCAGTGCTAGTACTGGCCATGCTATTCACGTTCTCGCCGTTGCCGCCTATCATATTATCACCCGATGCATCCCTATTATTGAAAGTGGTGGCGGGTGTTATGCTGGGGCTAAGCGCTTGTATTCCTCTTGAATACATGTTGCGCGAACTCACGCCCGGCTATGTCACTCGGCACGTGTTTGAGGAATCGATAATACGGTTTCTGATGGGTACAGGTTATATTTTCTTTACGGCCATTGTCTTAATTCCGTTTTATGTCATGGTTATGACCAGCTTGAAATCACAGCAAGCGTTATTGAAGAACCCGTTGGATTTCTCTATTGATTTTTCACAAGGCTCGGCCTTGTTCCGAAGTTACTTTGAATTGTTCTCACAATTTAATTTTGGTCAGTATTTATGGACCAGTTTTTATGTGTCGGTGCTGACTGTATTCATCACGTTATTGTTTTCAGTGCCCGGCGCGTATGCGGTGGCAAGGTTAAATTTTCGTGGCAGAGCGCTGTTCTCCCGAACCATATTGCTGATCTACATGGTGCCCCTGATTGTCTTGGCTTTGCCGATATACATCGCGTTCTCGATTACCGGGCTACGCAATACCATTCCGGGGCTTATTCTCATTTACCCGGTTACGACTATTCCGGTTGCGCTGTACATGTTGCAAGGCTATTTTCGCGGTTTGCCCGAAGAGGTAGAAGAGGCGGGATTAATGGATGGGCTTAGCCGGTTGAAAGTCATCTGGAAAATCACGCTGCCATTGGCGCTGCCTGCCATGGTTTCTGTTTCTTTGTATGTGTTCATGATCGCCTGGAACGAGTTTTTGCTGGCTTTCATGCTGCTTGATGATCCGAGTAAATTCACACTAACGC
>CAKZUP010000051.1 GCA_937922945.1 uncultured Granulosicoccaceae bacterium | reverse complement strand
TCGCGGATAGAACTTGGGCCATCAGATGCAGGTGAATTCATTGCATTTGACTCGTCAACCGGGGCAGTAGAATTTCTACCCGGCGCTAGTCGTCTTGCTGGGGTTGTTGATTATCAGGTTAAAGATGTCGACGGTATGATTCTTTCGACCCACCAACATCGGTATATATTCACACCGGTTAGGGTCATGCCGCTGGGTGATTCAATTACATCTGGCGTGGAATTTTTCGATGGCGTCATGGATACCCCACTTATGCCAGAGCGCATTGGCTATCGAAAAGCGCTTTACGATCGGCTGGCGAACCAAGGTTACGCAATTGATTACATGGGGCAGGGTGGTCAGGCCGCTGGCGCTGACGCTGGGTTGGTTGATCCTGAAAATAATGGCTATCCCGGAGTGGATATTGATTTTCTTAACGGCAAGTTGGTTGAGCAACTTACCGAAGATAAAGTCGATATTATTCTGCTGCACATCGGCACCAACAACACACCTGTTAGTGCTCAGGGAATTGACGATTGGCTCGATGCATTGGATGCCTGGGAACTGGCAAACCAGCCTGTTTTAGCGTTGGTCGCAACCATTGTGCCTAAACGCGATGTTGGATTAAACGCCGTGGTCGATCAATTCAATCAGGATTTAAAAAATCGTATTGCCGCCAGAGCGCAAGATCGTGTTTTATTGGTTGATCAGAATGCCGCTGTGAGTGTTGAAGATTTAAGCGCTGAGCAAATTGGTTTACACCCCAGTCGTGAAGGGTACGAAAAAATGGCTGACACGTGGTATGAATCGCTCACCGACGCAACGCAAGGTCCGCTATTCACGTGTGAATAGGTCTGGTCAAATAGGCCCTGTCGAATAGGGCCTGTGACTTATCCCTCTTTTTCGCACGATTCCGGATAAGTTGATTGCCATTCCTGGTAACCCCCATCTAGGCTATAGACTTCAGAGAAGCCTTTTTCAGCCATGTATGCAGCGGCTGGTTGGCTTGAATTGCCGTGATAGCAACAGACTATTAAGGCCGTATCCTGTTCTGTATCGTCGATGAAGCGCGGCATCGATTGGTTATCAATATGTTCTGCGTCGATGATATGGCCAGCGTTGTAAGACGCTTCGTCACGGATATCAACTATATTGACCGCTTTAGTGTCCAGTAGAAGTTTTGCGTCAGCGCAGGATATACGTGTGAAGCCAGTCATGAGAATGAATAGTGGTATAAGTCAGTGATAACGCCATATTAACACTGATAAACTAAAAATCATGAACATTGATTTACCCGCCAGCACCGGCGCCCCCATCCTGCATGCACAATCAAAGGCCTATGCCAGCGATTTTATAGTTCAGGAGATTATCGATTTCACGTTTGACGATACAGGTGAGCATTTGTATCTTCATATTCGTAAAAATAGCCTGAACACACACGACGTTGTACAGCAACTGCAAACGTATTTTCAATGCGAGTCTGTTGATATAGGCGTAGCCGGATTAAAAGATAAGAAAGCCATTACCGATCAATGGATCAGTATTAGAACGCCTCATTCTATTGCGGATGTGCAGTTGCCAACTGCCGAACAACATGATGTCGAGAGTATCGAAGAGGGTGAGTTTGTTGTGCTTCGCACTTGTAGACACTCGCGAAAGTTGCGGCGAGGCGCGCATCAGGCCAACCGTTTTATCATCACATTGCGCGATGTAAAATCCGTTTCCGGCGGTAACGACGAACATCTTGCTGCAATGCTGGACCAGCGCATGCAGCAATTGCTGAAGCACGGCTTTGTGAACTATTTCGGGCCCCAGCGATTCGGCTTTGATGCACAGAACCTGGTGAAAGCGGACCGTATGTTCAGCAATCCGAAGCGAAGGATTACGCGCACCCAACGGGGCTTATACTTATCTGCAGCCCGAAGTCAATTATTCAATCTGGTTTGCGCTGCGCGCGTAGAACAGAATACCTGGAACACGCCGCTGATTGGTGAACCCATGCTGCTCGATGGTTCCAATAGTTATTTTCAATATACTGCACTCGACGAAGCTGTCATTCAACGCTGCAATGAGCACGATATTCACCCCACAGGCCCGCTGTGGGGCAAGGGCGATTCAATGGCTTCTGGTGATTGTATCGAGTTGGAGAATGCTGTTCTGGAGAAACATGAGCGCTTCAGGCATGGGCTTGAACGGGCAGGTTTACAACAACAACGGCGGGCATTACGGGCCCGCATTCATGACCTGCAAGTGCACTGGGATGGGGTGGATGTCATTAAATTTGATTTCAAGTTGTTAAAAGGCGTCTATGCAACCAGCTTCTTAGGCGAATTTATGATTAACTATTCCGGTGAATAATGGGCTTGATGCAAAGCATGAGCAGCAGGGATTGAAGTCATGTTTGTGGGTAAGGTACTCGGAACAGCAGTTGGATATTGGTACTTCAGCATTACAGGCGCCGTCATCGGATTCATCTGTGGCGTTCTTATAGATTGGTATGGTGCGCGTTCCAGAAAGAAGCGTGAAGCTGAAGTATCGCTAACCGAGGAGCAAACAGAGCTCGCACGGCAGGCGTTTTTCACCGCTACTTTCTCCGTTATGGGCCATGTCTGCAGATCGGACGGGCCTGTTCGAAAAGAGCAAATAAAGCATGCCGAAAACATCATGGAGCGCATGGGTCTGAGCACCGCGTTGCGGGCTTCTGCAATTCGGTTGTTTAACGAAGGCAAGCATCCCGATTTTGATCTTGACAGACGGATAAAGCAATTCAGAGACGATTGCGAGAACAGCTCCAGCCTCTACCGCGTATTTCTTGAAATACAATTGCAAGTCGCATTAGCCGATGGTGTATTAACCGAGGAAGAACAAGATATCCTACTGCACGTTGCGCGCGTCCTTGGAATATCACGTGCGCTTTATCGGCAACTGGAAGTGCTAGTGCGGGTGAGTATGGGGTTAGGGGACGATCACAGTGGGCGATACACTCAGCGGCCGCGTTCGCAAGGTCAGAAACAAAGCCACCCAACCAAAGCCATTCCCAACGGTGTCTCACCTGATGCGTACAATATATTGGGCGTTAAAATTGATGCAGATCGCGCTACGGTAAAACGTGCGTACCGCAAGCTAATGAATCAACATCATCCGGATAAACTTATATCCAAAGGTTTGCCCGAAGAAATGTTAAGGCTGGCAACGGATAAAACGCAGGAAATCCAAAATGCGTATGAGCAAATTAATAGTGCCCAGGGTTGGTAGAAGTGGGTTGGTAATAGTGGGTTGGTAATAGCGGGTTGGTATTGATAAAAAAGCGTTGATAAAAGGGGTGGTGGTAACAGGTGGTTGATACCTAGCGATACCACCGTTTAATCGACAACATTATAATGCCTACGCTCAACAGAATTAGCAGTATCGGGTCCCTTGTTTCCCGTTTGCTTACCGTGCAGCCAAAACCTGTAAATTCGCCAACGTTAACCGGGACCGATTGAGCCGCTGCCAGAGCCGGTGAATCGAGAAACGTACCGGGCTGATGTGCTCCAACGGCTACTACAGCGCTGTAGGCATCCAGAATGCCAGCGCCGCAGTACGACTTCTCACACTGAATATTCTCGTCTTTCGGTACATTGTTGTCTTGCGGAAAAGCGCGTGCGCTATCAAGCATTAGCGCTTCGAGTTCTCTGTTGGTCAGTGCCGGTTTCAAAGACAGCATCAGCGCTAACGTGCCAGACACATGCGGTGCTGCCACACTGGTGCCGGTAGCTGATCGATAACCGAAGTCTGTTGTTGGACTGGTTGCGCCTTGATTGGTCGCCACCAGAATAGTATCGGTTGAGGGTGATACAGCACCGCCTGGAGCAGCTATGTCGGCGTCTCGTCCAACGTTGCTATAACTTGCACGAAAGCCGTACTTATCGACTGCCATTACGCCAATAACATTTTGGCAGTGCGATGGTGAGGAAGGCTGCGCATCGGTGTTGCGGCCGTTATTTCCAACGGCGGCGACGACTAATGCACCTGCGGCAAGCGCATCGTCGATAGCCCTCTGATCGGCAGCCGTACAAAGGTCATCAACGCCAAGACTTAAATTGATAATTCTGGCAGGGGTTGGGTTAGGCGGCAGGAACGGATCGCTCACTCCAGCTGCCCAGCGAATGGCATCGAGCATATCTGAGCGATGGCCACCGCATTTTCCTATTGCTCTGACAGGCAGTATTTTTGCGTGCCTGTCTATTCCCGCTATGCCAATACCATCGTTAACATTGGCAGCGATAATCGATGCCATCGCTGTGCCATGCCAACTGCTGTTTCCAACGTAACAATCGATATCCAGTGAGGCGAACAACTCGCGCGTTGTTTCGCTAATGGCGTCACCGGGGTCGGTTGCATCATTGTCTCGACCATCTCCATCATGGCTGCGCATATACTCGAGTTCTTCGGGTACGATAACGCCTTGATCAACTGACTCAGACAGTGTTGATACGAAATCGTATCCCGGCAGTATGCGACCGGTTAAATCCGGGTGAGCGTAATCGATTCCAGTGTCAACAATCGCAACCACAACCTCGGCTGAGCCGTGTGTAATAGTCCAAGCGCGTTCAACATCGAGACTGGCCGTGAACTCATCGTTTGTATGCAGTTGCCATTGTTCGTTAAAGCGCGGATCATCGACGGAGGTTGTTGTGACCCGAGCATCGAGGCTGGCATCAGATACCATTGGCAGCCGGCTGAGCTCATCAAGTAAATCTATCGAATTTGTTTTAGCGTCGCGAGGCACGACCAACAGGCTTTGGCCCGACATTCCACGCACCAGATCTATTTTGGTTTCAAGCTCTCGATTTAGCTCGAATAACACGTTGGACACGGTTTGCGGCTCGAACGGGACGTTCAGCGAAACGATCATGCGTTTGAACGATTCTTCAGCGTAAACAGGCGCGATGAACAGGGCTGTCGCGATCGCCATGACCCTGAAAAGACACTGCACGATCGATCTGGTTGTGGCTGCTTGCACGGGTGAAACGATTGGGGTCCGGTGGTTTGTAACCCATTTGCAAGAAGCGTGTCAGACGGTTGTCAGAAGGATATTATTTCCTTTGTTTTCGTGACCTTATGCGTAATATCGGAACTACACCTCGTTCAGGCGGGGCATCAGCATGACCAGGTTGCAGGGCTTTACCCGGTTATCCAGCTGGTCTGATATAAGTTTATCCCAAGCCAATTGGCAAGCGCCGGAAGAGCCAGGAAGCACGAACAGGTAGGTTGAATTGGCGACCCCGGCCAAGGCTCGTGATTGTAGCGAGGATGTTTTTATCTGCTCATAAGACAAAGATCGAAACAGCTCCCCGAAGCCATCAATCTGCTTTGCCAGTAACACCGATACGGCTTCTGGCGTGCCATCCCGACCGGTTATGCCTGTGCCGCCCGTGGTTAACACCGCATCGACTTCCGGGTCAGCAATCCAGCGGGATACTATTGCTCTGATAGCGTAGATATCGTCTTTAACGATGGCTTTCTCGCAATTTTTGTGGCCAGCCTCCTGCAGTGCCGTGACTAGCAATTTGCCAGACACATCCTCGGCTTCGCCGCGCGTATCTGAAACTGTCAGAACGGCGATGTTAAGCGATTTGAACTCGGCGTCGGGCATTTTGTATAGCTCCAGAAGATTTGAGAATGATTATAACGAGTGTACGGAACAACAGCCATTGCGGCCAGTTTGATAAGATGCCTCATGGGTGAGCGCTTACAAAAAATATTGGCTAACACAGGTTTTGGTTCTCGGCGAGAATTGGAAGGCTGGATTTCTGAAGGTCTGATCAAAATCAACGGTAAGCAGGCAAAGCTTGGTGACCGGGCCGCGTTAAATGACGACCTTGTGATTAAAGGGCGCTTTTATCGTGTTGTGGCAGACGATCAGCGGGATGCTCGCAAGGTACTGATGTACCACAAACCATTGGGTGAGATCACCACGCGTGACGATCCTGAAGGTCGCCGCACGGTGTTCGACCGATTGCCGCGATTACCCCAAGGCCGATGGATATCCATTGGTAGGCTCGATATCAACACCCTCGGTCTGTTACTGCTGACCAACGACGGACAGCTGGCCAACGGGCTGATGCACCCGTCTTCGCAAATAGAGCGCGAATACGCAGTTCGTGTGAATGGTCGCGTGTCTCCTGAGATACTGGAGCGATTGCGTAATGGCGTTGAGCTTGAAGACGGATTGGCCAGTTTCGATAGAATCAAAGCCGACGATACAAGCGAAGGTAGCAATCTTTGGTTTCGAGTGACTGTAAAACAAGGCCGAAACCGGATTGTTCGACGTCTTTGGGAGTCTCAGGATTTACAAGTAAGCCGACTCATCCGAACGCGCTACGGCTCTGTTAATCTGCCGAAATGGCTTAGTCGCGGTAAGATGGAAATGCTCGATGGGGCCAGCGTGGAAAATCTGGCAAAGCTTGCTGGTCTGGACTCGCGTCCTACCGATCATTTGCGTATCGTACCGATGCATCCAAGGCATAAGCGAAAGGCCAAACGAAAAAGATAAGTGTCAGCAACGTTTTTTCCACATCGCAAAGGTTTGTACGAGCTTTCTAGCATTATTCATTGGGATAAGCCCAACACATTTTTTGATAAAAAACTGATGTATAAACATGACAGCTGAACACCTTTATAGAGTCCGTTTTTTCAGTCAAGACAAGATTTACGAAATCTACGCCAGGGATGTTATTCAGGGTGAGCTCTATGGTTTTGTGGTGCTGAGCGAATTGGTTTTCGATAACAACACAACACTTGTGGTTGACCCATCAGAAGAGAAGCTCAAAACCGAATTCAGTGGTGTCACACAGACGATTATTCCGATGCACTCTATTATTCGTATCGATGAAGTCGAGAAGCGTGGGACAGCGAAAATTACCGATATCAGTGGAAACGTCGCCCAGTTCCCATCGCCGGTTTATACGCCGAGCCGCACAGACACCTGATAGAAGCCAAAACAGGTATAATCAGCAAGCTGGCGATCTTTCTGGTCGTCACACAGGCAAGAAAGTAGGAGAGGTGGCCGAGTGGTCGAAGGCGCCAGCCTGGAAAGTTGGTATACGGGGTAACTCGTATCGAGGGTTCGAATCCCTCTCTCTCCGCCACTTCCTAAAACACATAAACTCAATACAAGTAACACCCCAAAGCAGAACAGTAACTCACGCCAAGAGAGGGATGCGAACCCCAGGGTTCGACAAACGGCGCATGCCGTTTGGACAACGCGGTTCACCGCGTTGGGGCGAAGCCCCGAGGCGCAGCCGAGTCAATCCCTTTTCGACGTTACTTTTACTCGCCAAGTACGCGCTGTAGCGACCAATAAGCCGCTTTGGGTTGATAATCACGGTCGAATGGCAGGGGCGTATTGTTTCTCAACCAGGAATACCGGTCGGTAATGCCCCATATTTGCAAGGCCTTGCAGGCTGCTTGAGCAAGACAAACTCGCGCGACATTTTCATACACATTGGCTTGATCATTTTCGTTGGTGCCGTCCACCACTGACACATCCAGCTCCGTGATGTAAATATCGATGCCTAAATTGGCAAAGCGTTCAAATGTATCTATCACCTTGCTGAAGTCGGTAAAGTCGGCATCAATGTGCATTTGAAACCCAACACCATCAATTGGAACATCGTTGCGAATCATGTTTTCAATGAGCGAATAGGTTGCATCGGTTTTAACACCACCTGCGGCAATGTCATAGTCGTTGTAAATCAGCTGTGCGTTAGGTGCGCCAGCGCGTGCACGTTTAAACGCCTTGTTAATGTGATCTTCACCCATGGCTTGATACCAAACAGAATTTCTGTAGCTACCATCATCTTCGAATGCTTCATTGACAACATCCCAGATATCAACGGAGTGGTATCGCTTTGTCATGACATCAATAAAGTCATTCATCAGGCCTTCACGCTCGGATACCTCAGATTTCTGTACCCATTGCGGTAAGGCGGCGTACCAAACTAACGTGTGCCCATGCAACTTCATATTGCTGTCGTTAGTAAACTCGACCAGCTCATCTGCAGCGTCAAATCGATATTCGCCTGGCTCAGGGTTAACGTAAGACCACTTCATGGAATTTTCAGCTGTAACCAGATTGAATTCCGCGGCTGCCGTGGCCTTGTACAAGTCGGTATCGGCTCGTTGATTGAAATTTAATAGTGACGCGTACCCGACGAGTAAGTCTTTCCGGGAACCAAGATCTTTTAAACGCTCACCAGATCGTTTGAATTGATCAGGGTTTACAACGTCAATGTGTACATCGCTTGAAGCTCTCAGGTTTGCATCCACTGAGTCGGTTGCAACGAAATTGAATGTCTTAAGACCAAGATCGTTGCCGTTCGTTGTCCATGTAAGCACTTTGATATTCGGGTCATCCGGGTGTTGGCGAAAATTTGCTCCATCAGGCAAGTTCGATAGAGTGAGCTGTGGGATAGTTCCGTTCGGGTCGGTAGCTTTAACCGGCATACGAATAGTGTCACCGACACGTGTAATTTGCTCGCTAATTTGATCAATGCCCGGTGGTTCATTGCGAATGCTTGATTGGTCTTCCGGCAACTCAAGCGTTAGCGAAAAGGTCCGCACTGTTTTAACAGCGGTATCAACCGAATCAAACGCGGTTACCGTGATGTCATAGGTTCCAACATCTGGCTGCAAAGGGCTCCATCGAAGGCTTCTAGTGCCATCAAAATTGTCCACCGAACGCATGCCCGTAGGCAAAGTACCAATATAAAGCCCTGGTGTTGCACCATCGTTGTCAACGGGCTTAATCAGAATACTGATCTCATCGCCAGCGAAGGCGGTGAAGTCGCGCAGGCCCTCGAACTCCGGCGGTTGATTGCCACCGTCGGGAAGGTTTTCGCTAAACGAGGGGGCCGAGTAGTTTCGTGCTTCATCGAACGCCACTATTCGGTAAGAGTATGAACCGTTGGCGTTAACTGTTGTAGTGAACGCGGGTGTGTGAACGGTTGATACGTAGCGTTTATTTTCGTAGACGTTGTAACCAACTACACCAATATTGTCAGTAGCGGCAGTCCAGCTCAGTGCAATATCAGCGGTTTCACCGTTTTGTGACCACGTGCCAACAAGGTTAGAAGGCGAGGCGGGTGCCTGGTTATCTTCACCTGGGTTTTGACTTGCTGATGGTTGGTTAGAGTTGGTTTGATCATCGGGTAAGACAATGCGCGATGTACGCGTGGCAAAGTTGTTGTCGTAGTCAAATGCCACTATGTAGTAGGAATACGCTGTGTCCCTGTCAACGGTACCGGTGTATTGCGTCGTTAAAACAGTTGTTTTGTAATTACCGTTTTCATACACGTTATAACCTTTAACACCGCCATCATCAGTTGACGCATCCCAGCTGAGTGAAACCGTTGCGTCATTACTATTGTTGGTGATAGTACCGTTTAAACCGGTAGGAGTTGATGGTGGAATATTGCTATCAACAGGTGTTGCGGCATCAATCGTTGTGTCTGGCTTATTGTCGGTAGAGTTGTCGGTAGAATTATTCTGTGTGTCGGTGACTGGAACGTTTTCAGGCGTATTGTCGTTGCCAGATTCTGTAGTAGGCAGTGAGACTCGCTCTGATGTGCGAGAAAAATTTACTCTGGTGTCGAACGCTACAATAGAAAACGTATAGCGTTCACCCGCCTCAACCTTTCCGCTGTATTGTGTATCGAACACGGTTGTCAGATACTGTTGGTTCCGATAAACGTTGTAGCCCGCAACGGCCTCATCATCGGTTGAAGGCTCCCAGCTTAATGTCACGTCTGTGCCATTAATGGTGCCGCTTAACCCAGTTGGAATACTTGGCGGTATCGTCAAGTCTGTCGGGGTCGATTCAGCAGGAAGTGTAATCACTTCCGATCGTGTTGAAAATTCTATCGGATTTTTAGTGAACGAAATGATATAGAAACGTGACGGCTGCTCACTATCGATGGGTGCTGTGTGTTGATTTTCGAAGGTGGTCGCAACATAGTTATTGTCGATATAGACGTTATAGCCGTCAGCATTCTCTACGTGCGACCAAATAATGGTTGCATTGTTGCCAGCGATACTGCCAGAAACATCTGAAGGTGCGTTAGGTCGAGCATAAGCCTGACTGTCGAGCAATGCGACGCAAAGCAGGGCGGCAAAAACAGAAAATTTAAAAAACGTAAAGCCATACCACTTACTAAGCGTGTTCATTACCGATGAATCCAGTAGAGTTTTCTTGGGAGGGTGAATATAACGGTATTTACCCGATTCATGTTTTATATAAATGTGACCATCATTTAAGACGCACACGGAATAAGGCGTTACCGAAAAATTGTGTCTAACTGTTTACGTTTTTTGCCACGACGCTTGATGCTCATAATTCGTTGCGCCATGAGAGTCAATAATATGGCAATGCGGTTGCCGGATTATCCGTGACGCGTGTTCATGCGCGCACTACTGCTTTATTTAACTCTTTCAACGTTTCATTCAAAGATTGATTTACTCGATTCGGCTGAAAAACAGCAGCATCGATTGGCTCTTGATTACTTAACCAAGCGATAAAACATTGTGCAACATGGTTTTTGGCGTCTTTTCGTTAAAGGCTGGCATGGCTGGTGCTCTTCATAGTCGTTGCATGGAATTTCTTTTGTGGGTGTTCTGGCTAATGGAGAACATTAAGTCAAAACATTGCCGCTACAGAGATGCAGACAAACTTACATAAGAAATCGCTTCGCGAAGGTAGAACGGATATGAACGCAGTTTACGGAATGCAGAGTGGGCTAGCAAAAGCGAGTGGGCACCTATCTGACTTAACGTTATCAGATGTGAAAAACAAGCTTACGCTCAAAACCTGCTTAATCAATATGTTGGCAACCTCGTTGTTTATCGGCATAGGTACAGCTCAAGCGCAATCAAACACAGGCTCAGAGTTGCCGGGTTACAACAGTACTGCGCGACTTAGTGACTCTGTCACTCGTAAGGTTTACGGTGGTATCGGGTTCGGCATGAGTTGGTTGGAGCCGGACACATCGGAAGTCGATGGTGTGGATCCAAACAAAAGGGTCAATGGTGCGGGCCAGATTATGCTGGGAATGGATATCAATAAATGGTTATCCATAGAGGGGCACGCAGCGTCTTTGGGCGAAGCTGGTTTAGCACCATCCGGTAGCATTAGCTATCAAACCTATGGCGTGAGCGCACTGGCTTACGCGGGTAAAAGTCGTCACCTTTATAACCGAAGAGGTTTTTCAGGTTTTGGTCGCGTTGGTTATGGGCTACTGAAAAATGAGCCCAGCGATAATGTGAATTTTGTACAGGTCAACTCATCGCATTTGTTGTTGGGTTTAGGCTTGGAATACGCCACGCGTGGCGGACTGGGCGTAAGAGCAGAAGCGATCGCTTTTGATACGGACGTTCGCTACGGACAGTTAAGCTTGCTGTATCGTTTTGGCAAACGTCGTGAGCGACGCCGCGAAATGGTGGCCGAAGCACCGGTTGTTGAGCCAACACCTGTGGCTGCATCAACACCTGTACCAACGCCTGCACCGGTTGTTACGCCCATTCCGGCCGTTGCTGTTGCTCGTATAGATTCAGATGCTGATGGTGTGCAAGACGGTGCAGATCGTTGTCCGAACACGCAAAGTGGTGTTGCTGTTGATGAGCAAGGTTGTGATTTATTCAATGGTGTTATTGAAGGGGTTAACTTCAACAGTGGCTCAGCAGACCTTACTGCCAATGCACAAGGCGTGTTGAATGGCGTTGTCTCAACACTTAATCAGTTCCCGCAGGTGAAACTTGCGATCATGGCGCATACCGATAGCCAAGGCGATGCTGGCTCTAACAAACAACTGTCTCGACAAAGAGCTCGGTCAGTGGCGGTGTACCTTGTTCGTAACGGGGTAAGCGCACAACGACTTAAGGCGTATGGGTTTGGCGAAGATCGACCCATCGACACGAACGAAACAGCAAATGGTCGCAGTCGAAACCGTCGTGTTGAATTTCGGGCAGCGCAATAGTTTATTTGAACACTGGGGTACAAAACGGCTTGTTCAAGCCGTTTTGTACTTTACTATTCATTGTTAGCTATGGGCCCGATTTGTAAACTCCTGCGATCACTCACCTGATGATGCAGCAGGCTTCGCCCATTTTTGTAAGAAGCGATCGAGCTGGTTAGCAAATTCACGTCTGTCGTTTTGACTCAAGCTTGCCTGACCACCGGTATTAATGCCGCTTGATCGCAGTGTATCCATAAAGTCGCGCATGTTCAGGCGTTGCTTGATATTTTCGGTTGTGTAAAATTCTCCGCGCGGATTCAACGCGTGCGCACCTTTATCAATCACTTCAGATGCCAACGGAATGTCTCCTGTAATGACTAAGTCACCAGGGTTGGCCCGTTTCACTATTTCATTGTCTGCTACGTCGAATCCTGATGGTACTTGCACAAGCGTTATCCACTTAATTCGCGGTATGGGCATGGCGTGATTGGCGACTAATGTCATGGTTACGCGCGTGCGTTTCGAGGCCTTGAAGAGTATTTCTTTGATAACCCCCGGACAGGCGTCTGCATCCACCCAGATTTGTACAGTGTGTGTCAACAACAGCTCCCGAGGAATAATACTTTCCAGTCAATAATCGCAGTATTTTACCTATTCTTGTCGAGTTCGGTTGGTCTGTCGTGCGATACTATAACAACGGGATTTAACGGAAAAGTAAGTCTATGAAGTACAAATTGCACTGTTTCGCTCAATCTGGCAACGCGTACAAAGTTGCCCTCATGCTTAATCTGTGTGAGGCAGACTGGGAGCCGGTTTTCGTCGACTTCTTTAACGGCGAGCATCGGGAAGACGCGTTTCGTGAGTTAAATGACATGAGAGAAGTTCCAGTACTCGAAGCGGGTGATCTGGCGCTGAGCCAATCTGGGGTCATCCTCGATTATCTGGCTGATTCGTTTGAACAGTTTGACGCCGCAAGCGTTCCGGAACACAGAGAAATCATGCGCTGGCTAATGTTTGATAACAACAAGCTTACCGGCTCCGTAGCTCCATTAAGATTCTTACGCCATTTCAAGAAAAAGGGCGAATCTGAGCTTACGCAATTTCTCGAAGATCGTGCGCACAGTGCGTTATCAGTGCTTGAACAACGGGTCACAGATGCACCCTTTGTGCTGGGTGAGAAAATCACCATTGCTGACATATCCTTGTGTGGATATTTGTATTGGCCGGATGAAGCCGGTATCGATATGGCGCAATACCCCCACGTTTCTGTATGGCTTGAACGAATCTCTGCGCTACCGGGTTGGGTGCACCCGTACGAGCTGATGCCAGGGCACCCATTGCCTGAAGAGTCAGACGAGGATAAACCGGCTTAAGTTTAGATTTAACCTCGGGCCCACCATTCACAGGTATTGCCTGATCGCGCCGGCTTTTCTGTATATCACCGGCTTTTCTGTATATCACCGGCTTTTCTGTATATCAAATGTGAAGTTGTCCTATGCTTTATAGCTAACACGAGACATTCGCGCTAATTCGGCGCGACGTGCATCACATTCGGCGTCGACGCCCTGATTTTGGGCACGCACGCCGCCGATAGAAATAGCTATATCGAGATTAGGACACATACTTGCCATGCCCAACCGTTTCAGTCTGCGGCAAGCATCCTTCATCGGGCATGCCTTATTCCGTTGTCATGCTCTTTTACGGCTTAGCGCGGTAGTGAGCAGCATGCTGTTCAGGTCACTGTGTGCCTTGCTCTTGCTGGCGTGTGCGACATTTTCTGTTGCCGCTGATCACGCCGGTGGCATTGATCAGGTTGATAAGCATTTTATTATCGGCGGCGAGCCGGTTTTTCAACAGGCTGTGGCGCCCTGGATTGTGGCGCTGGTGTACAACAGCGATGCTGAACTTGTGCAAAGGCAGTTTTGCGGTGGTAGCGTCATTGCTGATCGTTGGGTGTTAACAGCGGCGCACTGTTTGTTCGATCGCCGTGGCGACTTACTGCAGTTAAGCGATTTAAACGTTGCGACGAATGCAGCTGATCTTGGCGCTTCGAATGTGCCCGAGCTATTAATCACGAATATGATTGTGCACCCCGACTATGTGCATAACGCTGCAAATCCACATAGTGATATTGCGTTGCTGGAACTGGCAACCTCCAGTGGTGTTGAGCCGATTACCTTGTCAACCAAGAGCTCCGATAAGCTTGTTGGTTTACAGGCGACCATCATGGGTTGGGGTGCAGTAGACAACGACGACCCCAGTCAGCCAAAATTTCCGATTCAATTACACAGTGTGGATGTACCTGTTGTGTCATTGGGGGTATGCAATGCGCCGGTATCTTACAATGGTGCGCTGTATGCGAATCAATTGTGCGCAGGCTTAGAAGAGGGTGGACGCGATAGTTGTGTTGGTGACAGTGGCGGGCCGATGATAGTCAACTATGAAGGCCAGGTTCAACAAGTAGGAATAGTGAGTTTTGGTTTCGGGTGCGCGCTACCGAATTTTTATGGCGTGTATACAGATATTCCGTACTTCATTGGCTGGATAAACCAGTATGTTTATGTCGGAGAGCCTGAATTTGAACCCGAGTTGTTGGCAGCGAGAACACCAACACCAACGACAACTACCTATACCGATGAAACCGTCACTGCAATGCCGCAATCGAATTCCGATGTTGCCAGCATGAATTGGTTATTATTTGCGTTGCTTGGAATAGGCGTAATCCGAAGGCGTTCCACATGGTAAACAAATTTGTCATGCTTAGCTGTGCTGTGTTGATGGCAGGCTGCGCGAGCACATCCAGTCAAACGATCAGCGAACTCGACGGTCAAACGGTAATGGCTAATGCACGCATGGGTGAAGCTTACGATACCGCATTAACGAATGCTGCCAATCACTACCGTGCAGAGCCTGAATGTGAGAGTCGTAAAGTGTCTTTGCACAAGCAGCGTAAAGCCTTTGCTTATGATATCTGTGCCTTCACCCCAACGCGCATGCAATACGCTGGTGCTCCTTTATCTGAAGTGGTTTATCACTTTATTGATCGCAGTGTTGTCCGCGTCGATATGCGGGCAGAGGGCAGCACAGATTTGCTCGATAAAATAAGATCGGACATAGACCATTTTTACGCGCGACGCGACGCGCAAACCCGACAACTTAGGCAAGGGAGCTATGAGTGGGTTGTCGGTGATGAGGTGACAGGCGTTCGTGAAGGCACCGGTGCTAATGCCGGTAACATTCATGTTCGATTGCTTGACAGGACGCTGTCGACAGACGCTCCCTGGTTAACGGTTGAGTAAGCCTAACTATCCGGTTTGGATAGAAATTCTGATTGAATCTGGTCAAAGCTGATATGGCGAATGTCGCGTCCTTTAACCAGGTACACGACGTATTCGCAAATATTCACAGAGTGATCTCCAATGCGTTCCAACGCACGGGCGCACCACGTCATTTTCAACAGTGAGGATACGTTTCTCGGGTCTTCCATCAGGTGGGTTGCAAGCAGCCGAGAGAGGTTTTCGTATTCGGCGTTAACATCATTGTCGCGAGCAGCGGTTTTTATCGCTGCATCCACATCCAGACGCGCAAACGCATCAAGAGCATCACGCAACATGGACTTTACCAGCTCACCAAGGTGTCTGAGTTCTTTTCGATGACTAACCGACTTTCCGGCTTCGCTGAGTTCTGCTGAAAAGCGTCCCATTTTTTCCGCCTCATCTCCAATGCGTTCTAAATCCGTAATGACCTTGATGACGGTGACGATCAGACGCAAATCGGATGCGGCTGGTTGTCGGCGTGCCAGAATTTGAATGCACTCTTCATCGATATCGACTTCGAGTTTGTTGACTTCAAAGTCGGCAGTGGCGACCTCGTTACCCAAATCGGCATCTGATTCGAGTAGGGCGGTTAAACCTTTACTCACTTGCTGCTCGACGAGTCCGCCCATGGCCAACACCTTGTTGCGAATATCTTCCAACTCGTTATTGAACTGCTGCGATATGTGTTGATCGAGATGTAATTTGTCCATGCGTCTATGCCAGGTTGGAGTGGATATGCTCGAATAGATAATTCAATAAATCAGCCAAATCGACCGGTGATGTAATTTTCGGTAAGTTCATGTGCCGGGTTTGTAAAAATTTGATTGGTTGAACCCACCTCAACCAGTTTGCCCAAATGGAAATAGGCCGTACGTTGCGACACCCGCGCTGCCTGTTGCATTGAATGCGTCACGATAGCAATAGCGTAATTTTGTCTGAGCTCATCGATCAGTTCCTCGATTCGAGCTGTGGCAATAGGGTCGAGTGCAGAACAGGGTTCATCCATTAAGATAACCTCAGGGCTAACCGCGATAGTGCGAGCAATACACAATCGTTGCTGTTGTCCGCCAGACAAGCTGGTGCCCGGTGCCTCGAGTCGATCTTTAACTTCCTCGTATAATCCCGCCTTTTGTAATGATTCAATAACAATTTCATCCAGCTCGGCGCGGTTGCCGGCTAGTCCATGAATGCGGGGACCATAGGCAACATTGTCGTAGATGCTTTTAGCGAACGGGTTGGGTTTTTGAAACACCATACCGACCCGAGCACGCAGCAATACGGTGTCGAGGCTGGGGCCATACAGGTCTTCACCGTCGAGCGACATTTCACCCGAAACACGGCACGTGGGGATAGTATCGTTCATACGGTTCAAGCAGCGAAGGAACGTTGACTTTCCACACCCTGAAGGGCCAATCATAGCGATGACTTCGTTGTTGGCTATATCGAGGCTGACATCGAAAATGGCTTGCTTCTCGCCGTAAAAAACGTTGACGTTACTGAGTCGCATCTTTGGATCGGCGACGGTAACGTCTCCAACAGTGCCTTTGATGTTGTCGAATACTTCTTGGTGAGAATCGTTCACGGTTCTGTTATCGCTTCCTTTATATACCTGTTTGTTATGGCGTGTTAGTCGGCAACAAACAGGCATTGTTCTTCGGTTATTTTTGTCGCACGTGGAGCTATCGGCGATGTTACTCGTGCTACAGGGGTTATGCGTGACAAAAACCTGCGCTCAATACTATCGTAATCACACGTAATCTCCAAAATTTACGCTGCTACCAGCGTCGCTCAAACTTTTTGCGAAGTAGCACAGCAATGGCGTTCATTAATATCAGGAAGACCAATAAGACGATAATCGCAGCGGAAGTTTTCTCCACGAACGCGCGCTCTGGGCTATCTGCCCATAGAAATACCTGTACGGGTAACACGGTTGCGGCGTCGGTAAACCCCTGTGGGACATCAACGATAAACGCCACCATGCCAATCATTAACAAAGGAGCAGTTTCTCCCAACGCCTGTGCAAGCCCGATGATGGTGCCGGTGAGTATGCCGGGCATCGCCAGTGGAAGCACATGGTGCCAAACCACTTGTTGATCAGATGCGCCAAGTCCTCGACCGGCTTCACGTATCGATGGAGGAACGGCTTTTAGGGCCGCACGAGAGGCGATGATAATGGTGGGCAACGTCATCAAACTCAGCACAATACCCCCGACCACGGGTGCGGAGCGGGGCAGATGAAAATAGTTGATGAATACCGCGAGGCCCAGTAGTCCGAATACGATGGATGGAACTGCGGCAAGGTTATTGATATTCACCTCGACTAAATCGGTCCAGCGATTTTGTGGGGCAAATTCCTCCAGATAAATGGCTGCTGCAACGGCAATGGGGAACGAGAGAAGAAACGTAACCAGCAGCGTCAACGCTGAGCCAATTAAAGCAGCCCTGATACCCGCCTGTTCAGGTTCGCGTGAATCGCCAGCCGTGAAAAAAGTTTTGTTAAACCGAACATCGGTTTCCCCTGCATCCTGCAATGTTTTGGTCATTGCAATTTGCTGATCGCTCATGCGGGTAACAATCGTATCCGGCTTGGAAAGGTCATGATTTGATTTTAGTAATGCGCCGGTTTCATCGTCTGCTGGTAACCAGACTTCAATGGTTTGACCGATCAAATCCGGGTTGGCAATGACCATGTCGCTGAGCAGGTACTCTCCACTGTTACTCAGCAAAGCATAAAGGGCTTTCTTCTCTTTACGCTTTTTAACCTCGGGAAATTTTTCCTGCAAGGATTTCTTGATCACTCCACCGTAGTTCGCGGCACGCAATTCTTCGGCGCCAGGGTTTTCGCTTAACTCCAATGTGTCTGCATCAAGCGTTATGTTCATTTTGACATAAGCGTGCGTAAATGCCGGCCAACCCTTGATGAAGATGCTGGTGAGTAACACAACCAAAAAGGCAAGGCTTGCACAGATAGCAGCAATGCCATAGAAACGAAATCGCTTTTCAGCAGCGTACCTTTTGGCAAGCGTTGATCTAACTTGCGCAGTTGTGTCTCTGCGCACTCGACCAGGCTCGCCACTAGCAGGTATGTCTGGCGTCACTTGTGGGTCCTTATTGTCACTCATGATGTCTGCATCTCTATCGCTGTGCCATAAGAGGTATTCTTTACGCGATTAATCATATTGCTCCCGATATTTGCGAACAACATGCAACGCGATCACGTTCAGCACCAAGGTTGTGATAAACAACATCAGTCCTAACGCGAAGGCCGCCAGTGTCTTAGCGCTATCAAATTCCTGATCACCCGTTAACAGGGTGACAATTTGGACTGTAACGGTGGTAACTGCTTCCAGCGGGTTCATGGTTAAGTTTGCAGCAAGACCAGCAGCCATGACCACTATCATGGTTTCACCAATAGCACGAGAAGCTGCTAACAGAATGCCACCAACGATACCCGGCAATGCTGCTGGAAAGACCACTTTTCTAACCGTTTCAGATTGTGTTGCACCCAGACCGGATGAGCCGTCACGCATGGCTTGGGGAACCGCGGTAATGACATCATCTGAAAGCGATGAAACAAAGGGAATAATCATGATGCCCATTACCGTGCCAGCGGCAAGCGCGCTTTCGGAGGACACACTTAGCCCGATGGAATCACCAAGGCGGCGTATCATGGGAGCAACGGTGAGAGCTGCAAAGAATCCGTACACAACGGTTGGGATGCCAGCCAGAATTTCGAGCAGTGGTTTTACGATAGCGCGGGTTCGAGATGAAGCGTATTCGGCTAAATAAATCGCTGACATTAACCCGAACGGGACAGCCACTACCATGGCAATTGCCGATATAAGCAAGGTGCCCATAAACAGTGGTATCGCGCCAAAGGAACCAGAAGAACCTGCCTGATCGACTCGTATGGCGGTTTGTGGGCTCCACTTGGTTCCGGTTACAAACTCTACGATACTCACTTGCTGAAAAAATCGTGCGGCTTCAAACACTACAGAAAATAAAATACCGACAGTGGTGAGTATTGCAATGGATGCAGATGCAACCAAAAAGAAATGCACAATACGTTCAACGATGGGTCGAGCTTCTGTATCGGTTTTAATTTTACGATAGGCTAACGCTGCACCGATAACAGCGACGGCTATGGTTAATATCATTAGCGCAATGGCACTATAGCTGCGCAGTGAATTTAACCGGTTGGCAGCGCCGATTTTCGACGCGTCCTGCTCAGTAGATGGCACACCGGATGGCACACCGGATGCGGCTAAATTGTTTATTTCGTTTTTATACAACTCGACGGCTTTGTCGCCTTTGGCATGAATGGCCTCCGGGATGGCACTGTCGAGCATGCTGCTAACGATCGGGCCTTCAAACAACTTCCAACCGATAATGATTGCCAGTGCAGGAAGCGCACACCACAAACCGACCATGATGCCGTAATGGCCTGGAAGAGAATGCAGTGTGCGTGTGCCACCGTTTCTGGATGCAACCGCGTAAGCCTTTTGCCGTCCAATAATAAAGGAGACGAATGCCAGGCATAACGCTAGCAATAATAAAGACGTAATGGACATAGGCAGTCTATTTCACGTTGTCGATCGGTGGAGCGTTTCATACACTCGTTAAATATGACGAATGATCGAGTCGTGATGAACTAATAGACTCTGTCATTCTTGGAACTATTCAATCGCTTCGAGTACGGTAAGGCTTCTTACTGCTTCGCCAACGCTTTCACGCGCATCTTCGTCCAATGGAATCATGCCTTTGTCGGCGAGATAACCATCGTCTCCCCAAGCTGACTCTTTAGTGAACTCGGCCAGATACTCGTTGATGCCCGGCACGGTACCAGCATGCTGCGCTTTAACGTAGAAGTATAGCGGACGTGAGATAGCGTAGTCGCCATCAGCGATGGAATCGAAGTCGGCTTCAAAGCCATCGATAACAGAGCTTTGTACTTTATCGTCGTTCTGTTCCAGAAAACTGAATCCGAATATACCCAGCGCATCAGGATTGGCTTCGAGCTTTTGTACAATGAGGTTATCATTTTCACCCGCTTCAACGTAAGCGCCATCTTCGCGCATGGTGTGGCACACACGTTTGTGCTCATCCTTGTCCAGGCCTTTTATTAAGTCGAAGTTGTTACAGCCGCCTTCCATTGCCAACTCGACAAACGCATCGCGTGTACCAGAGGTTGGAGGAGGGCCCATGACTTCAATGTCTATCTCGGGTAAATCCGGGTTAATTTCTGACCAGACTTTATATGGGTTGGGAACCAGTGTGTCACTACCGTCAGGGTTGGGCACTTCAGCCGCCAGTGCAAGAAACAGATCTTTGGTGCTCATATTGAACTGTTCAGCGTCAATAGAGTTGGCAATCGCAATGCCGTCGAAACCAATAAGCACTTCAACAACATCGGTCACACCATTCTGCTGACACATGTCGAATTCACTCTGTTTGATGCGTCTGGATGAATTGGTAATATCTGGTGTATCCACACCAATCCCGCTACAGAAAAGTTTTAAACCGCCACCTGAGCCGGTGGATTCTATTTTGGGTGTTTTAAAATTGGTTACTTTGCCAAATCGCTCTGCGACCACGGTTGCGAATGGGTAAACCGTAGAGGAACCCACAATGCTGATATAGTCCCGCGCAACCGCACTGGTGCTGATACCCACCGATAACACGGCTACGCTGATTGCTGATGAGAGTCTGTTCATTTTAGTCATCCAATATAATAACGAGTAGTCGAAAATGATTGCTTACGCGGCCGAATTGTATTCGGTGTATGTGACACTCAGATGACACAGGCTGAAAGCGTCGGTAGGCGTCGTAAAGCCACACTATTTAACAAAATATCGACTTGCGACCGGCCACTAGAGCAACTCAGGCCCGGATTGTTGCGAATACTAAAGATTACTGACCCTTGCCATCTTCGTTACACGCGAAGCCGGAAACTCAATAGAAAATGAAGACCCGGCACCCGGTGTGGAGTCAATCAACAATTGCCCGCCGTGACGATTGGCAACATGCTTAACAATGGCAAGACCTAACCCGGTTCCGCCCGTTTCTCGCGACCGGCCTTTATCCACTCGATAGAATCTTTCACTGAGTCGATGGAGGTGCTGCGATTCTATCCCTGGCCCATTATCGCTAACGATTAGCGTGGGCTGACTATCGTTGTTCAAATGCCAGCTGATAGAGATGGTGCTACCCGGTTCGGTGTATTTCACCGCGTTTGAAACCAGGTTGGAGCAGGCGCTGTAGATTTCACCCTCAGAACCTAACAGAACTAAATCATCGTTTACATCCAGTGCAAAAAGATGATTGACACCGATGGTTTTACGCAAGTTTTCAACAATACTGCCAAGTGCGCCCGCCACCATGATGGGTTCACCTTCGAGCTCTCCCAGTGGATTGCCTTCAAGTTTGGATAGTTCAAGCAGGTGTTCAACAATGTGGTGCATACGATCGCTTTGCGTTTGTACATTGCTCAGTGCGTTACGCGTTTTACTGCTTATCCCTGATTCTTCAAGAATCATTTCCAGATAGCCGCGAATAACGGTAAGCGGCGTTCGCAATTCGTGAGAGACATCGGCAACGAAGGCTTTGCGCATCTCGCGAACTTTAACTCGTTGCGTAATATCACGCGCTATGAGCACCGTCATACCTTTACCCGCTTTAACCTTAATTAATGACAGCGTTTTGTCGGGTGTGTCGGGCGAGGCCAGTTCCACTTCTACACCTTGTTCGGCGTGAGCCAGGAATTGCAGCATTTCAGGTGCGCGTAGCAGGTTGTCGATGCGCTGGCCCTGGTCACGTTCTTCGTGAATGTTGAGAAGCGAACGTGCTGCTGTGTTGCTCCATTGAATGATGCGCTGGCCATCAAACACAACCGTTGCATCAGGCAGTTCTGCAGCCAGACTGTTGAATCGAGCCAGCGTGACGCGATAGCGGTTTTTTTGCTTGCGGCTATAAGCTTTTTCACGATGAATAAGACCCACCACCTGATTCATCATGCCGGCCGTGGGTGGCGCTTTTGATGAAGCAGCACCGCTTTCCAGCCATGTGACGATATTAGCCATGCGCACCAGCAACCAGAGCCCGTAAGCACTGCTGAACAGCAACGCGACCAAGAGCGGTGCGCCCACAGCAAGGCCAATGAGCAAGCCTGCCAGCAGTACGCCGGCATACCAGCCGATTTCCGTGCGAAATAGCGTGATCATACGAGTCGAAAATGGCCGTTTTTGTCCATGCTCGGATCATACCGGTTTGGCTTGGCCGATGGCGCAGAATCAGGTTAATTTTGCTAGGAAGAATGTTTGACGGTCTGCGGTATATTTCATGTTTTGCCGCTCAGCCGGTAGCCCGCTCCACGCACGGTTTGCAGCATTTTATCGGCCTTCGCAGGCTTTAAAATTTTCCTGAGTCGCAGTATGTGCACGTCCACTGTACGCTCTTCTATAAACGTGCCGTGGCCCCAGACGTGATCCAGCAATTGGTCCCGGCTAAACACCCGTTCCGGGTTTTCCATAAAAAAACGTAATAGTTTGAATTCGGTGTGGCCCAGTTCAATATCGAGCGATTCGCACTGCGCTCGATGGGTTTGCGTGTTCAGTTGAAGCGGCCCGACTTGCAGCGTTGAGTTGGAGTCGAGATGGTCACGGCTGCGACGCAATAGCGCTTTAATTCGGGAATTCAGCTCTTTTGGGGAAAATGGCTTGGTTACATAGTCATCAGCGCCCGCGTCTAATCCGGCGGCTATGTCGTCTTCGTCAGTGCGAGCGGTTAACATAATGACGGGTAAAGCGCGTGTGGTTTCCTTTCCCCGAACGGCGCGCACGAACTCCAGACCACTGCCGCCGGGAAGCATCCAATCGACAATCGCCAGATCGATGGGCGAGGAAGCCAATACTTTTTTGGCACTGGTGACATTTGGTACCGCAATTACTTGGTGCCCATCGCGCTCAAGTGAGTAGGTCAGCATGTCGCGGATGGATTCTTCGTCTTCAATGGCAAGTATTTGAGCAGATTCAGACATATCTAGGGCTGGCATCGCATAAAAATTGAGACAACAAGCGTTGTTAAGAACACTTCGCAAGCCTAGTATGAGATTATGACGTCGCGGTGACAAGCGTGCTACCGGTTGTGGATGACGTGCAACGCGGCGATCAACGGATGGAGTCAAACGTCGCTAGCGAAAATACGTAATAAGCAATAACGTAACGAGCAATAACGTAACGAGCAATGGTGTTCCGTATCGGCACTCTCGCGACGAGAAACTGTGAACCCAGTCAGGCCCGGAAGGGAGCAGCTGCAGCAGTGGATTCGGGCGCCGGGATGCGGCTGGTGCGGAATGCCGCCTTTATTAGCCGGTGCTACCATCGGGCATCAGCAACCCTGACATTTTGACACTTTATTCAAGTTCATTTGGCTATCGACACTGCGTGACAAACCAACCGACAACCATTCATTTTTTAGCATCCAGCGATTCTGAAGCATGAGTAGCTATCAGGTTTTAGCGCGAAAATGGCGCCCGCAAAATTTTGCTGACATGATCGGTCAGCAACATGTACTTCGCGCACTTGTGAATGCATTGGATAATCAACGCATTCACCATGCCTATTTATTCACCGGAATGCGAGGGGTCGGCAAGACGACCATCGCTCGCATTTTTGCAAAGTGTTTGAACTGTGAAACCAAGGGTGTCAGCTCCGAACCCTGTGGCTCCTGTTCTGCCTGTCAGGATATTGATGCTGGCCGATTCTTCGATTTAATTGAAGTTGATGCCGCCTCACGAACCAAGGTGGATGAAACCCGCGAGCTGTTGGAAAACGTGCCTTACGCACCTGCCAGCGGTCGCTATAAAGTCTATCTGATTGACGAAGTGCACATGTTCTCCACGCACAGTTTCAATGCGTTGTTGAAAACACTCGAAGAACCGCCGGAGCATGTGAAATTTTTACTGGCGACAACCGATCCGCAAAAGGTGCCGGTCACTGTGCTCTCGCGCTGTTTGCAATTTAACTTAAAACGCATGGGCTCCACCGGCTTGGCGGATTATCTTGCACAGATTCTAGATGCTGAAAAGATGGCTCACGATAGAACCGCCTTGGAGCTTATTGCCCGAGCTGCCGATGGCAGCGTTCGAGATTCTTTAAGTTTAGTCGAGCAAGCGGCAGCTTTCGGTGGCGGCGAGGTTCGCGCAACCGATGTTGAATCCATGCTGGGGCGGGTATCAACCGATCGTTTAGTCGAGCTAATTGCTGCAATCGACAAGGCAGATGCTGCACCGCTATTTGAACGGGTGGACGCACTGGCTGAATACGCCCCCGATTACGTACAGGTAATGGGTGAGTTGTTATCGCTGTTGCATCGCATTGCCATGTTGCAAAGTGTGCCGGATGCGAACACTGATGTGAATGAGCCTTTGAAAGCGTTAGCGTCGAGTATCAGCGCTGAAGCGCTGCAGCTTTATTATCAGATAGGGCAGCATGCGCGTCGGGATATGCCACACGCCAGTGACCAACGCGAAGCCTTTGACATGGCTTTGCTGCGCATGATCGCCTTCGCTCCGCAAACCGGGCCGCTCTTGGCTGAGTCGGCAATGGTTGCGCCAAACAACGACAGTAAAGCCGCAGCTGCCAGCAACCCGACCCCAGCATCATCAAGTTCGGCAGCTGTGTCCACTAGCGCAAAACCGCAGGCCAACACCGCGCCTGTGTCTTCCGCATCAGTTGCCCCACCAACAGCTGCAGAAGCACAACAGGTTGATGCTGCTGCGGGGTTAAAAAAAAATAAAACCGGACGTGAATTAGCCGCAGAAGCGCTGGCGGCGGCAAACGCACCCGATCCGGTTTCTCCTAATAAGGCGTCTGAAATCGCTGCAAGCCTGGCCGTCACACCGTCAGCACAAAGCGAGGCAGCGTTAAATAAAGATGACACGCAGTCGGCCAGCCAAGCGCAAAGCGATAACGGCAATAAAGCCGAGCGTACCGAGGCAAGTAGTGATGAGCAAAACGCTACGCCAGCTGATAACGCGCCTAATGCAACGGCGAAACCTGCCGTAGAGACGCTTTTCCAGATTCAGCTTGAATCATTGAACGCTGAGAGCTGGCCAAAAGCTGTGGATGCGATGAATCTTGCTGGTATGCCCAAACAGCTCGCGAGTCATACGGTGTTTCACACTCGTGAAGGCACCCGACTGAACTTACAGATTGAAACAAGCCAGTCTCACTTGGTTACACCGCAATTCACCGCAAGATTACAAACGGTGTTGAGTGAATGCACCAGAAGCGATGTAACGGTTGCGATTGAGCAGGTAGAAGACGAACTCAATACGCCAGCACGCATTGAGGAAAAGCGACAAGCCGATGCGCTGGAAGCGGCACGTCAGGCAATTGATTCAGACCCCATGGTCAAACGGTTGTTAAGCAGCGTCGATGGTGTGGTGGATGCGAAAAGCGTACGACCCATTGATGCCCAGTCGGAAGAAACTGAATAGATGCTTGGGCCAGACGATGGTATGGCAAGCATAAACAATCCAATACGAACGGAGTTAGCATGAAAGGTGGTTTGGGAGATTTAATGAAGCAGGCCCAGCAGATGCAGGCCGATATGCAGAAGGCACAAGAAGAAATTGCCAGCATGCAAGTAGAAGGGCAAAGCGGTGCGGGTATGGTGAAAGTTACCATGAACGGTGCGCATGAGTTATTGCGCGTAAACATCGACGACTCTTTAATGGGTGATGATAAAGAGATGCTCGAAGATCTCATCGCGGCAGCGGTTAATGATGCTGCACAGAAACTGGCGGTTGAGAGTAAAGATAAAATGAGTGGATTGACTGCCGGGTTGCAATTGCCACCGGGTATGAAAATGCCGTTCTAAAGTGACTTCACTGCTACGGTTTTATTAACACGGTTTTCGATATGAACAACGGTTTACTCGAAGAGCTTGTGGATGCGCTACGTTGCCTGCCTGGAGTGGGCCCGAAATCTGCGCAGCGTATGGCATTGCATTTATTGCAGCGAGATCGTAAAGGCGCGAGCCGCTTAGGCGATGTGATGACTCGCGCTATGCAAAATGTTCAGCATTGCGAGCAATGCCGAATCTTCACCGAACACCCGCTTTGCCAATGGTGTACCGACACATCCCGAGATGCTGCACAAATATGCGTGGTTGAAAATCCGGCTGATGTCTTGGCCATAGAAAAATCCACTGAATATCGCGGCCGGTTTTTTTTATTGTTAGGTCATTTGTCTCCGTTGGACGGTGTTGGGCCAAAAGACCTTGGGCTTGATTTACTCGAGTCGCGTTTGAATACGGGAGAAATAAAGGAGCTTACGTTGGCCACCAACCAGAGTGTTGAAGGTCAGGCAACGGCGAGGTACATCAAAACGCTGGCAACCGATAGGAACGTCGCCGTGCTCGAGATAGCGCGTGGTATTCCGATTGGCAGTGAGTTGGAGTTTGCTGATAGCAATACATTATCAGTGGCATTTGAACAGCGATCACGCACGACGTAATAGCGTTTATGTTGCTGGTTGGGCGGTTCAAAAAAAGCCAATAAAAAGACCGGCAGTTGCTGGTCTTTGTCGTTGTGCATTGCTAACGATGTGATGGGTTAGATCGTTCAACGGAATTTGGCTTTGCTTTAAATAGTGAACACTTTCTCTCGATACACCTGCAGTTCTGCAATCGATTCACGGATATCATCCAATGCCAAGTGCGTGTTCTTTTTTCGGAAGCTATTTGCAATATCGGGCTGCCATCGTCTAACCAGTTCTTTAATCGTGCTGACATCGATGTTGCGATAGTGAAAGTAGGTTTCCAGTTTTGGCATGGTGCGAACCATGAAACGTCTGTCCTGACAGATGCTGTTACCGCACATTGGTGACTTTCCCTGTGGAACCCAGTCTTGTAAAAATTCGATGGTGTGTTTTTCTGCATCTTGCATGCTGTGCTGACTGTTTTGCACGCGCTCCAGCAATCCCGAGGCGCCGTGATGGGTTTGATTCCATTCATCCATGCCATCCAGCAATGCCTGTTCACATTGAATGGCGAACACCGGACCTTCGGCCAGAATGGTTAACTGTGCATTGGTGATGATGGTGGCTATCTCAATGACGGTGTCTGTGTCAGGGTCCAGGCCGGTCATCTCCAGGTCGACCCAGATGAGGTTGTCGTCGTTTGCAGGCATTGAAGTGTTCCGCGTCAGTGTATTAATCGGTAGCGGGTGCTCATAGTTCCAGTCTCGCACCGGTTCATCCGAACTATCAGACTAGTAAGTTTACCTGTATCGCGATTGCTGGCGGCCATTTTTTGATGCTGAAGGTGTGCAAAATACGGGAAGCAGGTATTTGCATCAGGCTGTGCGTCAGATAGTGATAAAGTACGCTAACCGCCAGGAACCTTGCTTAGCCTATTATGTTGCCAATAACTGCCAGACACTCCTTTGTCAGATAAGTACAGAATCGTTGCCAATTTCGGCGCAGCCGTGGCTGCGATGGATAATACAGGCGTTATGCATCGTGCGGTGCCGCTAACGAAACTGACGCAATTGGTGGCAGGCGACCGAGTTCGCTGTGAACTGGAAGAGGGTGGCTCGTTACGCGTTGTGGAGTTACTCGATCGCGATACCGTGTTAGCGCGAGCCGATCGGCGCGGTCAGCATAAACCGCTGGCGGCTAACGTGTCGCACATGGTGATTGTATCGGCTTCACCACCGGGTATCGACACTTTGCTCATCGATCAGTTCTGCATTGCTGCAGAGCTTGCCGGTATTGCCGCGGTTATCGCCATCAACAAAAGTGATCTGCTTGACGATGTGCAGCTGGCTGACTGTGAACAGCTGCTGGATGTCTATCGAAAGATCGGTTATCCATCTCTACTTATCGATACTAAATCGCCCGGGAAAATTGACCCGTTGCAAACGGAGTTGGCCGGTTGCACGGTGGTGCTGGTTGGCGCTTCCGGTGTTGGAAAGTCTTCTATTGTGAAGCGATTGTTACCCGATCTGGATGTTCGTATCGGTGCAATTTCTCAGGCTACCGGTTTAGGTTCACACACCACTAGCGTTACTTACTGGTATGAGATGGGCAGTGGAGCATCCATTATCGATTCGCCCGGCGTGCGCCAGTATTCGGTGGAACATTTGTTAGCTGAGCAAGTAAGGGTTGGCTATGTGGATCTGTTAAGAGCGTCTTACGAGTGCAAGTTTTCCAACTGCGCACACACGGTTGAGCCGGGGTGCGCTGTGAAGTCTGGATTAGCAACGGGTGATATCGCGCAATGGCGTTACGACAACTATTGTAAGTTGGTTAATCGCTAATTCAGGTACGCTACTATTGGTTGACTATTCAGTTTCATCTTCAATGGGGGTGTCGTGTCGATTGCCCCATGCCGACCAGGCGCCATCGAGCGCAATCACGCGTTCGTAATCAAGATGCTTTAGTACGACATACGTCAATGCCGATCGTTGGTGCGTTTGACAATACACCAGCACTTTCTGATTTGGAGTCACATCCAAGGCGGTATACAGAGAGCGCAGTTGGTCGTCAGATTTCAGCTCCCCTAATTCGTTAAATGCGTTAGTCCATTCAGAATGAACCGCTTTAGGAACATGGCCGCCTCGCGCGGCGCGGATATCAGAGCCATCGAATTCACCGGCGGAACGAACATCGAGTACGCGTAAATCAGCATCATTAAGTTGTTCAATCAGTTCTTCAACGCTCACCATATTGCCAGCGCAAAACTGCAGCTGCAGATTGCTCTCAGCCGGTGCTACTACGTCCACCGAAATAGGGAGTTTGGCTCGTTCCCAGGCTGGAAAGCCTCCATTTAGCCAGCTAATCTGGTTGAAGCCGTAGGCATGCAGCACCCAGACGAGTCGTGCCGCAGCCGATGCCCCGCCTTGGTCGTACGCAACAATATGGTCGTCTGCGCGCAAGCCGATCGATTCTGCCAGTGATTTGACGCCATCTTTATCGGGCAGCAGCCCACTTGCCGCCTTTTCCGAGCGGTTCAGCATGGATAAATTCAGCTGAACGGCGCCGGGTAAATGGCCCACCGTATAGTCATCGAGCGTGCGCACGTCGACATATTTAACGTTGGCGGGGGCGCTGGTACTGAGTACTTGTGGCGAAACGATGAGCGGCAGGTTCATGATGCGGTTCTCATGGTAGCTGTTTATTGTAATGGTAGAAGTGAACTATACCGTTTATCGCGGTCATACAAAGTAAGCCGAACTGACTCCAAATGGAGAACACTGATATGATCCGGGTAGCAAATAGCGCGATTACGGAACAAAAGTATGACAGGTCTCAACCTGCTTCAACCGCCAATGCAGGAAAAAGACGTGTTGTTCACGCGCCTGATGCTGTGCCCGGAGCTGCCTCCCGCCGTAGCCCGAGCCGTAGCCCAAGTCATGAGCAAGGGAAAAAGTCTTTGAGCGAGAAGGAGATAGATTTTGCATTGGTGCAACGAGTGCAGCGAGGCGATAAAAAAGCGTTCGATTTACTGGTGCTCAAATACCAGAACAAAATAGTGCATCTGGTTTCTCGTTATGTCCACGATTCACATGAATCCCAGGATGTCACTCAGGAAGCCTTTATAAAAGCCTACCGAGGCCTGAAAAATTTTCGCGGCGACAGTGCGTTCTACACCTGGCTTTATCGCATAGCGATCAACACGGCGAAAAACCATCTGGTTACGATGAACCGAAAAATAACCGATACCGGTGTTGATGCGGCTGACGCAGAACAATACGACGCTGGCGGCGCTTTGCGTGAGTACGCAACGCCCGACAGAGAAATGATAACAGAGCAAATTGCTCAATCTGTGCAAGACACGATTGCGGCGTTGCCAGAAGATCTTCGCATGGCCATTACGCTGCGTGAGTTCGATGGCATGTCTTACGACGATATCGCCAATGCCATGGACTGCCCGATTGGTACGGTCCGATCACGCATTTTTCGTGCACGCGAAGCAATAGATACAAACCTCGAGCCTTTGCTCGTTGAGAAACGTAGGTAGTCGTCATGAACAATAATGAAAACAACAATGATAAAGAAACGCTATCTCAACTGATGGATGGTGAGTGGCAAGATCTGGATCCTTCAGGCAGCGTTAAAGCGATTTGTGCCAACGATGAGTTGAGAGCGACTTGGTCGCGCTATCATCTGGCCAGAGACGTTATGCGCAACGAACCTGTTGCGGTTGATATGACGTTGAGTGCACGAATTTCTCAGGCCATTGCAGATGAGCCCGAGTACAGTAATGTGTCGGCAATAGCGCCAAACATGGACCTGAACGCGCGCAGATCAACCGTCGAGCAAGCGCAAAACAACACCTCTGTATCTGATCGTACTGAAAGCCCGGTCGAGTCAGCGCAGCCATCGCGAGCCAGTGGTTGGCGTGCAGGCCTGAGTGGTCTGGCACTTGCAGCTTGTGTTGCGTTGGCGACGCTTATCGGCTTGAATGTGTGGCAGCAAGGTGCGCCGGGTTCGGGTAATCCGTCGTCGGACAAATCAATGCAGAGCGTAGCGGCTGTGCCGGGTGTTGTGCTACCCGAAGTTGAGTATGTGTCGAATCGTGGTACTTACTGGGTGACTCCCGAAGCCAAACGCAGTGCCAAAGCTGAGAAGCGACTGAATGCGTTGCTTTCAACCCATATTGAACGCTCGCCAACGGCTGAACGAAGCGGCATGTTGCCGTATTCTCGGCTTGTAGGATACGATTCCGTTACATCAGAGTAGATTATTGCCTGCGCATCAAGACGGCATGGCAGACGGCATGGCAGACGGTATGACAGACAGTATTGCAGGCGATCTCACAGGAAAGACCAGTTATTCAAATGATCATCGGATTGAAAAACCGCTTTAAAAACCTGCATTGCCACACGAGCAGGAGCAACCAACGAAGGCGTGCTCCTTTGGTCAGTGGTTTGGTGTTGAGTGCGGGTTGCTGGTTGTCGGTTGCGTCGGCTGAATCTGTGAACATCTCGCCGGAAACACTGATACGTGATATGTCGCAAGCACTTACGAACCTGAATTATGAAGGTAGTTTTGTGCACATGCAGAACGGCAACATCGAATCCATGAGCATTGTCCACAGCAATGATCATGGTGGCGAGATGGAATACATGCTGTCCCTGAATGGCGAAGCGCGCGAAGTGTTTCGGGATAAATCGTTGGTCACGTGTATTTGGCCCAACTCACAATCGGTGATTGTCAGCGAATCGAAGAAGCGCAAAATTCTACCCAACGTCGATGAGTCGCTGACCAACAGCGAAACCTATCAGCTTAGCTTGGGCAAGCCCGACCGAGTTGCCGGTATCGAGACCCACGTTATCGACATAAAACCGAAAGATCAATTTCGCTACGGTTATCGTTTTTGGGTAGACAAGAACACGAATATGTTGCTTCGATCCATGCTTGTTGACAGCGACGACAATGCTATCGAACAGGTGATGTTCACCACAATAAGCTATCCCGAGTCGATAGCCAAAGAGCGGTTCACGACGCCGAATAAAGTGATTGAGTCGTACAACAAAAATGCGAGCACGCATACCCCCATACTCGCTGATAACGACAACCGCGTGAAGTTCGAAAGCCTACCTGTTGGCTATTCTGTGGTTTCAGAAACTTATCAGGCCACCCCTATTAACGATGGTCCGGTAAGTCACGTTATGTTATCGGATGGGATGGCGTCGGTCTCTGTGTATGTGGAGTATGTCGATGCTGCACAACAGGACGCAACGCTCGGCATGTCTACTATGGGTGCGATGAACGCGTACACGCGCAGTGTGCAATCGGCGTTGATTACGGTTGTTGGCGAAGTACCATCAGCAACTGTTGAGTCTATTGCTGGCGCCGTGCAGCTAGTTGAGTGATCTGTAACGGTACCGTTTGCGCTGCTATTTCAGAGCCAACCATCCCGCTGTCCGCCAATGACGGCACCTTGAACACCTATCGAGTCGAGCTTGAACCCCAGTCTGGCTGTGGCGCCTGTACCGGTACCAGTGGATGTGGTGTTAGGCTATTACCAACGAATCCACAAAAAATGACGCTTGTGTGTCATAACGCATCCGGTGTGCCGTTGGCCGCCGGTGATCATGTGCAGGTAGAAGTCAGCGAGCCCGATTTTGCCTGGTTGATGCTGGTAGCACGGGCGTACGGTCTGCCTACGCTGGGTATGCTTTTGGGGGCCATGGTGGGCGAATTTGCAGCCCGCGCGCTTCCGGCGACCGGATTTAGTGCCGGTTTGCCCGCGCTGGGGTTTGTCGCAGGGCTCACTGGTGGGCTATTTGCATGGAACAGGTTTGCAACAACATCTGTTTCACTATCGTCTTTATCAGAATCGTTTTTAACAGACAATGGCGGCATCACCCAGAGCGGTCGAATAGTCGGCATTGCACTGGCTGGAAGCGCTACGAATACGTCAGGAGAGTTTTTATGAAAACTGCGCCGATCAAACTGATCGCAATGAGCCTGCTTATGCTTAGCTCGTTAATGGGCTCCAGCGTGGCTTATGCGTTGTCCGGTTTGCCCGACTTTACCTCTCTGGTGAAACAGAACCATAAGGCGGTGGTTAATATCAGCACAGAGCAATCGGTAGATGCCAACAACGATTTTCCAGGATTGGGCGACCCGGATATAGACAAACGAATTCAAGAATACGAAAACAATCCGCGAGCGCCACGATCGCCATTTGAAGGCAGTGGACTCGGTTCCGGGTTTATTATTTCCAACGACGGCTTTGTGCTAACCAACAACCACGTGGTAGAAGGTGCCGATACGGTTATTGTGCGCTTGCATGATCGACGTGAGTTACGCGCTAAAGTTGTGGGCACCGATCCGCGCTCCGATGTTGCAGTTTTAAAAGTCGATGCGACCGATCTGCCTACCGTGATTATCGGTAACAGTGATGAATTGGAAGTGGGCGAATGGGTGTTGGCGATAGGCTCGCCGTTCGGCTTCGACTTTTCTGTTACAGCAGGCATCGTCAGTGCCACGGGCAGGGCTCTGCCTAACGAGAGTTATGTGCCCTTTATTCAAACCGATGTTGCCATTAATCCAGGTAATTCAGGTGGTCCCTTGTTCAACCTCAAGGGCGAAGTCATTGGCATCAATAGTCAGATTTACAGTCGCACAGGTAGTTTTATGGGACTCTCCTTTGCGATTCCGATAGAACTTGCAATGGATGTATCCAACCAGCTTAAATCGGTTGGTAAAGTATCGCGTGGTTGGTTAGGCGTGCACATTCAGGAAGTCACTATGGATCTGGCCGAATCGTTCGGGATGACCACTGCGCATGGCGCTGTGGTCAGCTCCATACTGGATGACAGCCCGGCGTCTCGTTCCAGCCTACAGGTAGGTGATGTGATTACGCACTTCGATGGCAAGAAAGTGGATAAGTCATCTTCGCTGCCACCGCTAGTGGGCCGCGTGCCAGTGAACACCGATGCCAGGCTGCGCGTGGTTCGGCAAGGTAAACCGATTGAAGTGATCGTTAACATCGGCGAGCTGCCCGGGCAAGAAGAATTGGCTCGCGCTGTTACTCCTCGTCGTGGCATGCAACCCAATGCGTTGAAGCTGAATGTTGAAACACTTGATGATGCCACCCGATCCCAATACGGTATTGATAAAGGTGGGGTTATTGTTAGCCGTGTCATCAGCGACGGTCCGGCTGATGCCGCTGGCATCGAGCCTGGCGATATTCTGCTGATGGTAGATAACAAACCAGTTGATAGCCCAGCTCAGTTTGAGTCGGTGGTTGAACAATTGGGCAGCAATAAGTCCGTAGCCGTATTGGTTCAACGAGAGAGTGGTCCTGTTTTTCTGGCCTTGCAAATGGAAAAATAGGCGTAAAAGCGCCTTGGCAGACCACATACCAGCCACATGCCTGCCCCTGACGCTGTACATGCGTCGGGGCTGTCATTTGTGTGAAGACATGCAGCAGCAGATTGCCGAGTTGCTGCCGCCTGAGTCGTTTAGCCTGGAATTAATCGATATCGACAGCGATCCCGCCTTGAAATCACGCTACAACGAGTGGGTGCCGGTGCTAATGAGTGGCGATACAGAGATATGCCACCACTTTCTCGACCTGAAATCGCTTCGCGAGGTTCAGGCAGGCTACAATACCCAGTAATACAACCAATTGACTCGTACCTGAGCTCACTGGACGGGATTTGCACATTTTCCGGGATTGACGATTTTCCCGGCGATACAATAATCAGCCCTCATCAGCAACGATTTCTCAGTAATCACGCATGCAGCAAAACATCCGCAATTTTTCCATTATCGCCCACATAGATCACGGCAAATCCACGCTGGCAGATCGGTTCATACAGGTCTGTGGCGGCTTAACCGAGCGTGAGATGTCAGAGCAAGTGCTCGACTCCATGGACATAGAGCAAGAGCGCGGCATTACCATTAAAGCGCAGGCAGTATCATTGGATTACAAGTCGCGCTCGGGTGAGGTGTTTCACCTGAATTTTATCGATACGCCCGGACACGTCGACTTTTCCTACGAAGTGTCGCGTTCCTTGTCTGCCTGTGAAGGGGCTTTGTTGGTGGTCGATGCGTCACAAGGTGTTGAAGCCCAAAGCGTGGCAAATTGCTATACCGCAATTGAGCAGGATCTTGAAGTCCTAACCGTACTCAACAAAATCGATTTACCCGCCGCCGATCCGGATCGCGTGGTAGATGAAATTGAAGAAGTGATTGGCGTTGAAGCACATGATGCTGTTCACGTTAGTGCCAAAACAGGCGTCGGCGTTGAAGATGTACTTGAAGAGATCGTGCTGCGGATTCCGCCTCCAACTGGCGATGTCGATGCACCGGCCAAAGCACTGATTATTGATTCCTGGTTCGATAATTTTGTGGGGGTTATTACGCTTGTCAGAATGGTAGAAGGCGTTATTCCACGGCGTTCCAAAATTCAGATTATGTCTACCGGACGAACCTTCCAGGCAGATCAGGTGGGAGTGTTCACGCCGAAACGAACTCCGCTGGATAAACTCAGTGCGGGCGAGGTGGGATTTATCATCGCCGGTATAAAGGAAATCGAAGCGGCCAGAGTGGGGGATACCATTACGCTTGCCTCAGCACCTGCAGAAGAACCGTTGCCAGGTTTTAAAGAAGTTCAGCCGCGCGTTTTTGCCGGTCTTTACCCGATAGATGCCGACGACTACGAAGCCTTCCGAGAAGCACTGCAAAAGCTGCGATTAAACGATGCGGCTTTGCATTTTGAACCGGAAACCTCAACGGCTTTGGGGTTTGGTTTCCGCTGTGGCTTCTTGGGTATGTTGCACATGGAAATTGTGCAGGAACGTCTCGAACGCGAGTACAACCTCGACCTTATTACTACCGCGCCTACGGTGGTGTATGAAATCGTCGATAACAAAGGCGATATCACTTACATACACAACCCTTCCGGTTTACCTGAAGTGAACAATATCAGTGAGATTCGGGAGCCGATTATTCAGGCGAATATTTTGTTGCCACAAGAATATGTTGGTGAGGTTATCAAGCTATGCGTTGAGAAGCGTGGCGTGCAAATCAACATGCAGTATTTGGGTCGACAGGTTTCTTTGGTGTATGAACTACCTTTGAGTGAAGTGGTACTGGACTTTTTTGATCGCCTGAAATCGGTTAGTCGTGGCTATGCCTCTTTCGATTATGAGTTCAAACGATTCCAGGCGTCGAAGTTGGTTAAAGTGGATATCCTGATTAACGGTGACAAGGTCGATGCGCTGGCAAGTATTATCCACAAGGACCGCTCACAAAGTCGTGGACGAGAGCTGGCCGAACGCATGAAAGAGATTATCCCGCGGCAGATGTTTGAAGTTGCGGTGCAAGCTGCCATTGGCTCTCATATAATTGCCCGAAGCAGTATTAAAGCCTTACGCAAAAATGTAACGGCGAAGTGCTACGGTGGCGACGTGTCCAGAAAGCGTAAATTGCTGGAAAAGCAAAAGGCTGGTAAGCGCCGCATGAAGCAGGTGGGTTCTGTCGAAATTCCTCAGGAAGCATTTTTAGCGGTTTTGCAGGTCGATCGAAAATGATCGATCTATCCGTAGTAATATCCTGCGCTAATAACTAAACTCAGACTATGACTTTCCCACTTGTACTGGTTCTAATAACCGCCATTACTGGTCTTTATTGGCTGGTTGATGCCTTGTTTTTCGCCCGCAAACGATCGGGCGATGAACCCATAGCGGTGGAGTACGCACGGCAGTTTTTCCCTGTGTTGTTTATTGTGCTGCTGTTGCGTTCGTTTATTTTTGAACCGTTCCGAATACCCAGTGGCTCCATGATTCCTACTCTGTTAGTGGGCGATTTCATACTGGTGAGCAAGTTCAGTTATGGGGTGCGCCTACCCGTTATTCACACGAAAATCATCGACACGGGAAAGCCGAAAAACGGCGACGTGGCGGTATTTCGCTTCCCGGACGACCCAAAAGTCGATTACATCAAGCGCGTCATCGGTATTCCGGGCGATAAAATTACGTTACGTGGCAAAGAGTTGCTGGTAAATGGTGAGTTGGTCGAGCTTTCAGAGGAAGAGGCTTATGTCATGCCGGGGACGGACGATATCATGATTGGTGCTTCACGCCGAACAGAAGTTCTGGAAGGTCGTGAGTACGATATTTTGGTCGTCGATTCGAGCAACCGTCGTGGTATGCCATTGCCCAGCCGAAATCTGGGTATTGGAGACGGAGACCTTGTATTGAACAATGCAGGCGCTATCACCGAATACAGCGTTACCGTGCCGGAAGGCAGCTATTTTATGCTTGGTGATAACCGCGACAGGAGTAACGATAGCCGCTATTGGGGCTTCGTGCCTGAAGCGAACCTAGTTGGAAAGGCCAAATATGTTTGGATGCACTGGAATAAGGGCATCCTGTGGAGCCGACTGGGAGAACGCATAAAATGACCGTTTCAACGAACAAGTACCAATTCAAACGTTTGCCGCGTCAAACATTGAAGAAGCAAGCAGGCTTGTCTTTTCTGGGCGTGTTCGCGCTTGTTTCCATGCTGATGTTCATGGGCTTATTCGCGTTTAAAGTCGTTCCCGGCTACGTCGAATTCATGACTGTATCAAAAATTGCTGACGATCTTCAGGCTAACCCTGAAATGATGAAAGCCCCGAAAAGCAAAGTCATTGCGCATATCAATGCCGCGTTTCGCCAAAACAATCTTTGGGATTTAAAAGCTGAAGAGACCATCATACTGTCCAAAGATGGCCGTAAAGGCTACAAAGTTCAGGTTGACTATGAAAAGCGTGCGAACTTGTTACGAAACATTTTCGTGGTAACCCAGTTCAAGAAAGACGCTGGCCAGTCTTGATTTACGACGCTGAACAAGGTGGTCTTTGAACGAGCTGGCTCGTCTTTACAGGCGCATTGGATATGAATTCAATGATGAGGCTCTTATTGAAGAGGCCTTGTCTCACCGCTCACACGGTAGTCCCAACTACGAGCGCCTGGAGTATCTGGGCGACTCACTGCTCAACTTCGTCATCGCCGACGAATTGCATGCTCAATATCCCAATTTAGATGAAGGTGCTCTAAGCCGCTTGCGTGCATCCCTTGTACGCGGGTCAACTCTGGCAGGCATTGCCCGTGAGCAGGAACTCGGTGAGTTTTTGCGTATGGGAACCGGTGAACTACGCAGTGGAGGTTTTAATCGAGACTCTACGCTGGCTGATCTGGTTGAATCCATTATTGGTGCTGTTTTTCGCGATGCCGATTTCGACACAGCTCGCGCATTGGTGCTAAGACTGTTTGAGCACCGCCTGCAAAACACAACACCTGTGGATGAGCTGAAAGATCCCAAAACTCGCTTACAGGAACTACTGCAGGGTCGTGGCTTAGATCGACCGACTTATACGGTGGTAAAAACCGAGGGTAAGTCGCATGAACTGGCGTTCACCGTCAGCTGCCAGATTCCCTCGTATAACGTTAAATTATCCGCCGTGGCCACCAGTCGCCGCAAGGCGGAGCAGGCGGCCGCTGCGGAAGTGTTGGACCGGGCGGAAGAGTTACTGCCTCTATCGACTAAGCAGCCCGCTACGTAATAAAACTCCACGACGTTTACGGGCAGTTGTTAAACTGTCTGCTATGGCAAATACCGAGAAGCAAACGCGCTGCGGCACTGTTTCAATTGTGGGGCGACCCAACGTTGGAAAATCAACGTTACTCAATAAACTGATTGGGCAGAAGTTGAGTATCACAGCGCATAAACCTCAAACCACCCGGCACAGCATCATCGGGGTTAAAACCGAGGCTCATCGGCAAATCATCTATGTTGATACGCCGGGTATTCATGTTGATGGTAAACGCGCGCTTAATCAGGTGTTGAATCGTACCGCGTCATCGTCGCTTCACGATGTCGATGCTGTGTTAATGCTGGTACAAGCTATGGTTTGGAACGATGACGATCAGCGCAGTTACGAGCTGGTTTGCAAGGTCGGTACACCGTTTTATTTAGTGGTGAACAAGGTCGATACGGTCAAGAAGAAATCCGATTTATTGCCTTACCTGTCTAACTTGCCTCAGCACGATGCCCTGCAAGACGTGTTACTCATTTCTGCACGATCTGGCGATGGTATAGCGCAACTGGAAGCAGCGGTTGAAGGTCACTTGCCTGAAGCACCGTTTCAATTTGGTGAAGATGATTTAACCGATCGCTCATCGCGCTTCTTGGCCTCAGAAGCGGTACGTGAACAACTGACGCGTTTCTTGTCTGCCGAATTACCTTATTCGTTAAGCGTCGAGATCGAACAATTTGAAGAATCCCCCACGTTGCTGCGCATTGGTGCGGTTATCTGGGTGGAAAAACAATCACAGAAAGGCATCATCATCGGTAAAGGTGGCGAGCGGCTAAAAGAGGTAGGCTCGCGCGCACGGCAATCGATGGAAGTGTTGTTCGATTGCAAAGTGTTTTTGCAAATGTGGGTTAGAGTCAAAGAAGGTTGGGCTGACGATGAACGTGCGCTTCGCTCATTAGGGTATGAAAAGCCGTGAGCGTTCAGTGTGTGTCGATTTGGTGAGCCTACCTAATAAGCATATCTAGTGAGCATATTTAGTGAGCATATCTGGTGAGCATATCTGGTGAGTAGCTCGGTGCCTTTGCAAGCAGGTTACCTGTTGCACTATAAGCAATATGGCGATACCAACTTTATCGTCGATTTTTTTTCGCTGAACCATGGCCGTGTTTCGCTATTGGCCAAAGGCGCACGGTCCGCCAAGCCACGTACACGCGCTCTGTACCAACCGTTTCAACCGCTGTTGGTATCCTGGGTTGGCGAACACGAGCTGCGTACCTTAACGGGCATAGAGGAAAGCGGTGCGGCGCTGCACATGGAAGGGTCTGCTTTGCCATGTGGGTATTATCTCAATGAAATTATCCTGCGGCTATTGGCAAAAGATCAGCCTTACCCGGAATTGTTTGCGCACTATGCGTTAGCGTTGGCGCAGTTATCTCAACCATCTCAATCTCCCGAACCTGTGTTGCGAGAATTTGAATTGCAGTTACTCGACGCGCTCGGACTGCTGCCAGACTTTGCCCTTTGCCGTAACGATGGCGAACCCATTGCCAATGATGAGCGGTTTATGTTTTATCCCGGTTCAAATCAAGCGGTGTTAATACCTGAAGCCGATCGACACATGGCCATACCGAAAAAAAGTATTCCTGAAGCGGTTTATCATACCGATGGTGAAACCATTGACGTGGGGGTGAGCGTGAGTGGTGAAACACTTAATCGGCTTGCAGCGTTTGATATCGACCACAAAGATACGCTGGCCGAGATCAAGCCTTTAATGCGCCGACTATTACGCACGTATCTTGGCGATAAACCGTTGAACAGTCGCGAGCTCTTTGCAGCGTTCACACCACCGCCACCACCACCTTCAATGCAGGGCACGAAGGCACCCTTGTCAGAAGACGATGACTAGCGAGCGCTGCTTTCGCGGTCGGTATAAGCGTTGCACACGGACCCTTTATGAACATTGACACTGTCAGCGATGATTGCTTTCTCGCGGTAGAGCAGGTGCTGCTCGAACCACATGCTGAGCGCAAAGCCGAGATGAGCATTGCACTTTATTCGCATTGGCAATCGTTCAGTGCCGACGAACAGGCTTGTGTATTGGACAAACCCACACGCTCAACAGTAGTAAAGCTTATTGAGCCGGGTCGACCTGAAGAGCCAAAGCTTGTTGACCCTAAATCCTTGGCCAAACGTGGCCTTGGTTCGCAAGCGGGTCGTATTGCCTTATTACACTCCTTAGCGCATATCGAATTCAACGCGATCAATCTTGCGCTAGACGCTGTATACCGTTTTCGAGGCATGCCGACCGACTATGTGACTCAGTGGTTAAACGTTGCTAGCGACGAAGGTCAGCATTTTTTGTTACTGGCCAACCGCCTGCGCACACTAAACACGCACTACGGCGCGCTGCCTGCACACGATGGCTTATGGGAAATGGCGCTGCGTACCGATCATGATGTGCTGGTTAGAATGGCCCTGGTGCCGCGCATACTCGAAGCACGTGGGCTCGATGTTGCGCCGCCGATGATAAAAAAGCTTGAAAAGCAAGGCGACCACGACAGCGCGCAAATACTGCAACGAATTTATACCGATGAAATAACCCACGTTGAAATCGGTAATCGTTGGTTTCGCTATGTGTGTGATCAGCGAAATCTAAACGGTGCTGCTGTGTTTCGCGACTTGCTTGCCGGGCCATCCAGTGCTTATCTGCGCAGCCCGTTCAACGACGAGGCGCGCCTACAGGCAGGTTTTACGGTAGAAGAAATGCAGGTGATACGGGATATGGAAGCAGAATATAAAAGCCAGTCGGGCAGTTAAGTGATGCCTGCGTTTATCCACAGGGTACGCCATTGTATTTTTCCAGTAACAGTTCAGTGCCGTTGTGCCGCGCAATGAGTGCATGATCTGATTTCCAGTCGCCTAAAACCAGTCGGCGCGGTGTTGGTGAGCTTGCCGGTAGTTCGTGGTCTGCAGGTCGATGAGTGTGGCCGTGAATTAATGCGTTATTCGGGTGCGCAATGCAATGTGCATGAACCGCGTCATCGTTCACATCCATAATGCCTTGGGTTTTGCTCGACACCGCCTCACGGCTTTTATCCCTAAGCGCTTGAGCCTGCGCAATGCGTTCGTCAATCGAGAGTTGCAGGAAGCCTTGTTGCCACTGTTCATCGCGCACCATTCGACGAAGTCGTTGGTAGTCAACATCGTCGGTACAGAGCGTATCGCCATGTAGCAGTGAGTAGCGGGTATCACCGATTAACACTTCAATATGATCTGCACGATGCAGAGTTGCACCAATGCGTTGGGCAAAGCGTTCGCCGAGTAAAAAATCGCGATTACCATGCATAAGATGTACAGCTGTGCCGCTGGCTGAAACGGCCTTGAGCGCATCCACAATCTTGTTGTAGCCAGGGTCTATTGCGTCATCGCCTAACCAATACTCAAACAAATCGCCGATAATAAACAAAGCCTGCGAACCCTTTGCATCGGCAAAGAATTGCAGGCTGAGCTCAATGGTATCCGCGCGGGCCGGATCGAGATGTAAATCGCTGATAAACAGCGTTTGCAGAGCGTTGTCTGGCGTCTTGCCTGACGCTAATGCGTGGCTGCCAGCTAAGCGAATCTCGGTCATGAGGGATGCGCTTGAAACGCGGTTTAGCCAATCGTTACTGATTCAACAATCACGCTGTCGATGGGAACGTCTTGATGATGCCCGTTTGGCCCCGTTGCCACGGCTCCAATGGCTTCAACGGTGTCCATTCCGCCAACGGTTTTGCCAAAAACACAGTAGCCAAATCCATCTTGAGTTTCAGTGCGAAAGTTCAGAAAATCGTTATCGGACAAATTGATAAAGAACTGTGAGCTGGCAGAGTGGGGGTCGGGCGTACGCGCCATGGCGATGGTTCCAACGGTATTCTTCAATCCGTTGTTGGCTTCGTTTTTGATGGTCTCGTGCGTGGGTTTTTGGTTCATGTCAGCATCCATACCGCCGCCTTGAATCATAAATCCGCTAATCACGCGATGGAAAACCGTACCGTTATAGTGGCCTTCTTCAACATAGCGTTTGAAGTTCTCACACGTGGCTGGTGCGGCGGCGGTGTCGAGCTCCAGCTCGATATCGCCCTTGTTGGTTTTAATAGTAACCTTCATGAATTGTGCTCTGTCGCAGTAACAAAGCACATATTGTACAGGATTGCTCGGTTGTTACTGAGCAGCCACTGCATCTTCGCTTTTCGTTGATTTGACGTCAGTCAGTCCGTTTTCCATCGCTTCATCACCGGCTTCCGCTTCGGGCACAATTAGCTTGGCTTCGTTGATCACGATAGGCTCACGGGGCGCGTCACGGCTGAACGGGCCGCCTGGTCCTGTTGAGACCTGACTGATTTTGTCGACAATATCCTGCCCCTCAACCACGCGTCCGAACACGGCATATCCCCAACCGCGAGCGGTTGGCCCTTGATGATCGAGGTTGCGGTTGTCTTCGCTGTTAATGAAAAACTGTGCCGTAGCTGAGTGAGGCGCGTTAGTGCGTGCCATGGATATGGTGTATCTCAAGTTACGTAAACCATTATTGGCTTCGTTTGCGATAGCGGCTCGAGTCGCTTTGCGTTGGTAGCTCGCGTTAAAACCACCGCCTTGTATCATGAAACCTTCAATAACCCGGTGGAATATCGTGCCGTTGTAGAAGCCTGAATCGACATACTTCAGAAAATTGTCAACTGTGACAGGTGCTCTATCTTCGGCTAGCTCTATAATCATGTCTCCGTGACTGGTTGAGAGTCGAACGCGCGGCGATTCTGCCACGGCCATAGTCGCGAAAAGAGAGATGCACAGTAGTGCAGTTAATCGTGGAAAAAACATGATTGTTTCCTAGCGCTTTAATCTTAAAAAGAAACTTAAAAACTGGCGTAATTTTAGCGGGTTTTGTGCCAGTCCTTGGGCCCAGTATCCATCGGGTAATCTGCTACAGTCAGCGCACCACCCTCGAATAACGACGAAGCGACATAAAAATGCTGCATATCTATAATAGTTTAACGCGTAAAAAAGAGCTTTTCACGCCTCAAGAGGCTGGCAAAGTGGGCATGTACGTCTGCGGCATCACTGTTTACGACTATTGTCATATTGGCCATGCGCGCATGTTCATTGTGTTTGATGTGTTGTACAGACATTTACAAGCGCTGGGTTTTAACGTCAATTATGTGCGCAATATCACTGATGTTGACGACAAAATTATCGCCCGAGCGGCTGAAAACAATGAATCGGTGGAACAACTCACTGGCCGATACATCGAGGCGATGCTCGAAGACGAGACCGCACTTAACGTGTTGCGCCCGTCTCATGAGCCCCGTGCCACGGCGGCGATCGATGACATGATCCAGCTTATTCAGCAGCTGATTGATAAGGGCTTTGCCTACGCTGCAGACAATGGTGATGTGTTCTATTCGGTGTCCAAATTCGAACACTACGGTGAATTATCGGGTCGAAAGCTTGCGGACATGCGTGCCGGTGAACGGGTCGCCGTGGATACCAACAAAGAAGACCCGATGGATTTTGTGCTTTGGAAGTCGGTGAAGCCGGGTGAGCCAAGTTGGCCGTCGCCGTGGGGTGACGGGCGTCCGGGTTGGCACATTGAGTGTTCAGCCATGGCAAAAAGTCACTTGGGCGAGCAATTCGATATTCATGGTGGCGGCATGGATTTGCAGTTTCCGCATCACGAAAATGAAAAAGCGCAGAGCGAAGCGGCGCACGGACACACGTTCGCACACTATTGGATGCATAACGGGTTCGTGCGTGTTGACGAAGAGAAAATGTCGAAATCGCTGGGCAATTTTTTCACCGTGCGCGAAGTGCTCAAACTGTATTCTGGCGAGGAGTTACGGTTTTTCATTATTAATTCGCATTACCGCAGCGCGCTGAATTATTCGACCGCGCAGCTGGATGCCGCCCGCGCCGCGGTGCAGCGGCTCTATACTGCTTTGCGTGGAACGCGAGATGATGCGGCTTTGGGTATCGATCAAACGTTCATTGATCGATTCGAACAGTCGATGAACGACGACTTGAATACAGCCGAGGCGTTCGCCGTTCTGTTCGATTTAGCCACTGAAATAAACCGACTCGACGACGTTGAATCCGATCAGGCAACGGTGTTTGCCAACACACTCAGAGCACTGGGTGGACGACTGGGCTTATTGCAGGACGACCCGGAAACAGCGCTGCAAGGTTTGCCCTCCGATGACGATTCGATTGACGCTGCGGCAATTGATGCACTTATCGCCGAGCGAGATGCGGCCAGGGCCGAGAAGAACTGGCAGCGAAGCGATGAAATACGTGATCAGCTAACACAAGCGGGAATTACGCTGGAAGACTCGGGTGGAAAAACCACATGGCGCCGAGGCTAAGTGGTATTGTTTGCCGTTACCGTTTGTAGCGGTGTCGCCGATTGCGGGCTGAAAATAATGATGGTTGATGTGTTCCATGGTTGAACTTGTTCAAGCTAGAAAATGTGTCCAAGCTAGACAACGTGGCTAAAAGACATGGCTAAACAACATGGCAAAAAAAGCGCTAGCGTGAATCAAGCTCGCCGATACGCTCGCGAGCGCGCATTGCAGGCACTTTATCAATGGGAGCTGGCCGGAACCGAGGTATCGGTTGTGCGCGCCGAGATTATCGATCGGCAGGAAATGTCGCTGGTCGATGAGGACTATTTCATTAGCCTGTTCGATGCTGTGGCAAAAGATCCTGATGCTATCGATGAACACTTGTCCCATGCGCTCGATCGTCCTATCGATGAGCTCGACCCGATTGAACGATGTATCTTGCGAATAAGCACGTGTGAGTTTTTGCATCATCTGGAAATACCCGCTCGGGTTGTCATTAACGAGGCCATCGAGATCACCAAGCGCTTTGGTGCCGATCAGGGTCACAAGTACGTCAACGGCGTGTTAGACAAACTCGCTATGGCCTTGCGGCCAGCTGAAATGAAAAAAAGTGGCTAAAGTCACTAAAGCTGATCTGCTGGCCAGTCCGGCAAATTTTTTAGCCTTGGGCGCAGGCTCCGGATTAGCACCCAAAGCACCCGGAACCTTTGGCACTATTGCAGCCATTCCACTGTTTTTATTGATGCCTCAGTCGTTACCGGTTTATCTGGTTATCGTGCTGTTGCTGTTTGTGTTCGGGGTTTGGTTGTGCGATACCTGCGCCAACAATTTGGGGGTACATGATCACCCGGCAATTGTGTTCGATGAATGGGTTGGTTATTTAATTACCATGATCGCGGTACCCCGATCATTCTGGTTTATCGCTTTGGGGTTTGTGTTGTTTCGTCTGTTCGATGTCCTGAAACCCTGGCCAATTGGCATGGCAGACAAGCGCGTAAATGGTGGGCTCGGCATCATGGTTGATGATGTTATTGCCGGTGTTTTTGCTGCCATCGTATTGCAACTGATTCTGTTGCTTATGGGAACGTTTGGCGTAACGCTCGATGCATTGGGCTATGGCCAGTAGCCAGAGCGTTCACGGAATGGCATAACCTAATTGCCGTAAAAAACGACCAAGTTCAATCAGTGGCAGTCCAATGAGTGCGGTAGGGTCGTTTGATTCAACGCCCTCGAACAAACTAATGCCCAAGCTTTCTACCTTAAAACTGCCGGCGCAATCCAATGGATTGTCAGCAGCCACATAGCGCTCGATTTCCTCTGACGATAGTTTTCTGAGTGTAGCTTTGGTTTCATGCACGCAGGCAAGCTTGATGTTTTGCGCTGTATCGATCACGCAAAGCGCGGTGTAGAACATCACTTCCTGGCCACTCATACTCGCAAGCTGTGCTCGCGCATTCTCCCTGCTGCCCGGTTTGCCAAGGGTTTGCTCACTCGCCGAGGCCACTTGGTCTGAACCAATTATCCTGTGGTCTGGAAAATGGCTAATGAGGCAGCTCGCTTTGGTTAGCGCCAAACGGCCGGCCAATGCCTCAGGTGCCTCGCCTTGCATGCGCGACTCGTCGCAATTCGGGCTTGCAGACAGGAAGGGTACGCCCAGGCGCGCAAGCAGCTCTGCCCGGTAGCTCGAGGAGGAGGCCAGTACCAGTGAGGTACTCGATGCCTGCTCAGGCGCCATAGCCGTTTTTACCCATTCGCAGTCGCACCTTGGGTAGGAATTGCACAGGCTTTGGCAGGCAGGTCCGTTATAAGTGATTTTCAAACTGGTTTTCCTACGAATCTCGTGTGCACATTGGGAAAAACTGTTGTTAAACCGCGCTTTAGACCAACTATTACTTGCACCTTTTGGCCAGTTTCGTTAACCTTCGTGGGTTATGGTCAAGCCTATCCCCAGCCGGTTCAATCCGGATTTGCTGGCGCGAGATTCCACTCAGTACAGCCTAAATTTGCCGCTAGGGCAGTTTGGTCGTTTGCGGGAATTGTTGCTGGATGATACCGCGGAACTGCAAGCGGTATTTCGGTTTTCCCGCCGCAAAAACACCGTTCTTGTGGCAGGAACACTGAAGACCAGTTTTACTTTGGAATGCCAACGCTGTCTTGAACCCATGCAGTTGCTGGTTGAAGAGCCGTTCGAGTTGGCGTTTGCCAAAACCGAAGCGGCAGCGCAGGAGATGCCCGAAGGGCTCGACCCTGTTGTGTTAGACGATAACGGACAAATCCATGTGGTGGATTTGTTTGAAGATGAACTTATATTGCATTTGCCAGCGGTTGCGCTGCATGCGCAGTTGGACGAATGCAAGGCTGATTTTATACAAGAGAACATTGGCACAGAAGAGCAAGTGGGGAAGAACGATGCGGTTGAAACCACCGAACGTAAAAACCCATTCGACGTGCTGAAGAATCTTGATCTACATTAATAACTGATTCATTGACTGGAAATAACCATGGCCGTTCAAAAAAGCCGTAAAACGCCATCTCGTCGCGGAATGCGCCGTTCACACGACAAGCTCACCGGAGCCACTTTGTCCACCGATCCTACCACCGGTGAATTGCACCGCAGGCATCATGTGACAGCCGACGGTTTTTACCGGGGCAAGCAAGTCGTTGAAGCGGTAGAAGAGATAGAAGACGACGAAGATTAACCGCCTTTTTCCGTGGCGTTTCTCCATGCTTCTGTGCTGATCAGCGCAGATCTCAACGCCCTGGGCTCCCTGGATGAGTAAAAACCTAACCGTTGCAGTCGATGCCATGAGCGGCGACAAAGGCACGGGGGTCATTGTCGATGCCGTGCGACAGGTTTTGCGTGCACGCGACGACGTTTCCTTGTTACTGGTTGGCGACCCTGAAGAGATTTCCCGACATATTGGCCGCGACGCTTTGCCCGACGGCCGTGCGACCATCGTCGAGGCAAATCAGGTTGTCACAATGGACGACAGCGTAGCGGTCGCGCTACGCAACAAAAAACAATCCTCTATGCGTGTCGCTATCGATCAGGTCAAATCCGGTCGAGCCGGAGCCTGTGTTAGTTCGGGCAATACCAGCGCGTTAATGGCGGTGAGTAAGTTCGTCTTGAAAACCGTTCCCGGCATCGATCGCCCAGCCATTTGCACCACCATCCCGGCACTTAACGGCCATACGCACATGCTCGATTTGGGCGCAAACGTTGACTGCAGTGCCGAACACCTGTTTCAGTTTGCTGCAATGGGCTCTATACTGGCCCAAGCAATCGATGCCACGCCTGAACCATCGGTTGGTTTGTTAAATATCGGCTCTGAAGATATCAAAGGTAATTTGCAAGTAAAGGAGGCTGCTGTTTTGTTGGCCGAGAGTAACCTGAATTACATTGGGTTCGTCGAGGGCAATGAAATTTTTACCGAACGGGCAGACGTGGTGGTGTGTGACGGATTTGTTGGCAACGTGTCGTTAAAAACCAGCGAAGGCGTTGCGCGAATGGTGTCACATTATATGAAAGAGGAATTTATGCGCAGCCCTATCAACAAGCTCATCGGACTGCTTGCAAAGCCGGTTTTAAAATCGTTCGGAAACCGTATCGATCCTCGTCGCTACAACGGCGCCAGTTTGTTGGGACTGAAAGGCGTTGTTATAAAAAGCCACGGTAGTGCCGATGCAATTGCGTTTGCCAATGCAATCAATATCGCCTTGCTGGAAATTGCGAACGATGTGCCCAACATGATTTCTCACCGAATGAATCAGTCTCTCACCAGCATCGCGTAACGCTTGTGGAAATGTATTCAAGAATTGTAGGCACCGGCAGCTTTTTGCCAAAAAATGTGCTCACCAATGTCGATCTGGAAAAAATGGTCGACACGTCCGACACCTGGATTCGTGAACGAACGGGCATTGAGCAACGTCATGTTGCAGCCGATGGCGAACACACCAGCGATTTGGCTGAACAAGCATCAAGACAGGCAATACAAGCCGCCGGTGTGAGCACAGACGACATCGACCTTATTATCGTTGCGACCACCACCGCCGATCAGGTTTTTCCCAGCACCGCGTGTTTGCTGCAGAGTCGATTGGATATACACGGGTGTCCAGCGTTTGATGTTCAAGCTGTTTGTACGGGCTTTGTTTATGCGTTGTCGGTGGCCGATAAGTTTATTAAAACCGGCACATCAAAGTGTGCGCTGGTGGTGGGTGCGGAGACGTTTTCTCGCATCATCGATTGGACCGATCGGAATACCTGCGTGTTATTCGGTGATGGCGCAGGTGCTGTGGTGTTAAAAGCCGATCAGTCACCGGGTATTCTGTCTACGCACTTGCACGCCGATGGCGATTACGCAAAGCTGCTGCACGTTCCTCAAGGCGTTTCAACCAACTACGCCGCAGTACAAGAAGGCCGTGCGTATGTCGAGATGGAAGGCTCCGATGTTTTTAAAATGGCAGTGAAGGCATTGGGCTCCATTGTCGATGAGACCTTGCAGGCCAATGGGCTCGATCGCACGGATATCGATTGGCTGGTGCCACATCAGGCAAATTTACGCATTATTAAAGCTACCGCGAAAAAATTGGGTATGCCCATGAGCAAAGTGGTGCTAACTGTTGCAAAGCATGGCAATACATCGGCAGCCTCGATACCACTGGCGCTCGATCACGCCGTTCGGGCAGGGGATATCAAATCAGGACAAACCATGCTGCTAGAGGGATTTGGTGGCGGTTTTACCTGGGGTTCTGCTCTGATAAAGTACTAGCTGCTCAACTCTTACACCGCACGTTGGTCTCCACCCTTATGAACGGTGAATCGGAAAATAGCGATAAAGTCGACGGCGATAACCAATATCGCGAGCCGGAATCGCGTGCACCCGACACCACAAAACCCAAAGCAAAGTCTGATGGCTTGTCGATAGATAAGCCCAGTGAGCCGTTCGATTCGAGCGCCTTTTTGCGTACGGTAACCGATCGGCCGGGCGTTTACCGCATGTTTAATGCGCACAGCGATATTATCTACGTCGGCAAGGCCAGTAACCTGAAGAACCGTCTGTCCAGTTACTTCCAGAAAAACCTTGATAGTCCGAAAACGCGCGTGCTGGTTGCGCAAATTGCCGATGTACAAGTGACTGTAACAGCCAGTGCAGGTGAAGCCTTACTGCTTGAGCACAACCTGATTAAAGAGCATCGACCGCGATATAACGTGGTTTTGCGCGATGATAAAAGTTATCCGTATATATTTATATCCACGCGAGATGCCTATCCGCGCATCAGTTACCAGCGTGGTGCGCGTCGGGTAAAGGGCAAGTATATTGGTCCGTATCCAAGTGCCGGATCGGTTAAGCGCTCATTGAGTCTGGTGCAAAAGCTGTTCAAGGTCAGACAGTGTGAAGACAGTTATTTTCGCAATCGCTCCAGGCCTTGTTTGCAATATCAAATCCAGCGTTGTACCGCGCCTTGTGTTGCTCATATTACGCCCGAAGAGTATGCCGACGATGTTGCCATGAGCATCAAACTGCTCGAAGGTAAATCGGTGGAAGTGGTGAACAGTTTGGTCGAACGCATGGACGCTGCGTCTGAATCACTGGAATTTGAATTGGCCGGTAAATTGCGCGACCAGATCAGTAGCTTGAAGTCGGTCAGCGATCTTAGCGTCAATATGCGCGATAAAGAAGACGCTGACTATGTTGGTGTTGACACGCGAGGCGGACAAAGCTGCGTGCAGGTGTTCTTTATCCGTAATGGGACGAACCTGGGTAACAAAGCGTTTTATCCGGCTACCCCCAGTGGCAGTAGTCAGGCTGAAATTCTCAATGCGTTCATTGCGCAGTTTTATCTTGAGCATGACGTGCCACGCGAAATTATCGTCTCCGAACCCATACCAGATGCTCAATTGTTGCAAGAGATTTTCAGTAGCAGAGGGGCAGGTAGTGTCACAATAACGCACAAGGTGCGAGGCGAACGTGCCAAGTTGCAATCGTTGGCGATGACGAACGCTGAAGTATCGCTGGCGACGCGGTTGGCATCGCGCTCGGGCATGGCGGCGCGGCTGGATGCGTTGAGGGAACTCATCGAGCTGGAAGAGCTGCCTCGGCGTATGGAGTGTTTTGATATCAGTCATACCATGGGTGAAGCGACCGTTGCATCCTGTGTGGTGTTTACCGCAGAAGGTGCAGATAAACAGCAATACAGGCGTTTTAATATTAGTGACATAACTCCTGGCGATGATTATGCTGCTATGCGTCAAGCGTTAACACGGCGGTACACACGGTTGTTGAAAGAGAATGTCGATATGCCTGATATTCTGTTTATCGATGGGGGCAAAGGGCAGATTAGTGTGGCGCTTGAGGTCATGAAAGAGTTACAGATCGATAACATGGAAATTGTGGGCGTGTCGAAAGGACCAGACAGGAGGCCGGGTGAAGAAACGCTCATACTGTGTCGCCAGCAATCTGAGAAACAACTGAATAACGACTCCGCCGCGTTACTGTTAATACAACAAATTCGCGATGAGGCGCATCGTTTTGCCATAGCCGGACATCGTGGAAAACGCGCAAAAAAGCGCCAGAAATCATCGCTCGAAGATATAAAAGGCCTGGGGCCGAAAAGACGTAAAGCATTGTTAACGCACTTTGGTGGTATACAGAGGTTAACCAAAGCCGGTGTCGAGGACATAGCTGGTGTGCCCGGTATTAGTGCCGAGCTTGCAACACGAGTGTATGAAGAACTGCATCCGGGTGGACTGCTGCCCAAAGCGCAGCCCGAGTAGTAACGTAAGGAGTACTGTTTTGCCGTTTACCAATGTCACCAAAATACCGACGTTACTCACGCTGCTTCGCATTGCGTTGTTGCCCGTTATCATCGTGGTGTTTTATCTGCCGTATTCCTGGGCAAGGCCACTATCGTGTTTTATTTTCGTGGTTGCCGGTATTACCGATTGGCTCGATGGTTATCTTGCGCGTAAATGGAATCAGGAAAGTCGGTTTGGGGCATTTCTCGACCCAGTGGCAGATAAGCTCATGGTGGCTACGGCGCTTATATTGCTGGTGGAATTCGATAACAGCCCTTGGCTTACTATTCCTGCGATTGTCATCATCGGACGCGAAATTACTATTAGCGCTTTGCGTGAATGGATGGCCGAAATGGGGCAACGCGGTAAAGTCGCCGTTGGTTGGTTGGGTAAGGTTAAAACCACGTCACAAATTATTGCACTCTCCTGTTTGCTGTATTTGCAGGACTTTATCGGGTTGCCCATTTACCAAATTGGTCTGGTGGCTCTGTATATTGCAACGGCACTAACTATTTGGTCGATGGTGAGTTATATGCGAGCCGCATTTGTACCTTCCACGGATGCGTAAAAAGTGTTAATCCGGAGCCTTTTTAATTCACGGCTCCGTTGCAAAACTTATCTGTGAGGCCTTGACAGTTGCATCGAGTCATTCCACAATACGTAAGTCGGTGCGGGAATAGCTCAGTTGGTAGAGCGCAACCTTGCCAAGGTTGAGGTCGCCAGTTCGAACCTGGTTTCCCGCTCCAATATCACCGTCATAAAATACCAAGCTTGCACAAATTTTCCGGTGTGGCGCGGCTCAATTGTTGTACGAGTTGTTTGTCCGCGATATCGCTACCAGAACCTTGTGTAAGGTCGTTTAAGCAGTCTGTTCAGGCCGCGGGAATAGCTCAGTTGGTAGAGCGCAACCTTGCCAAGGTTGAGGTCGCCAGTTCGAACCTGGTTTCCCGCTCCATTGCTTCACTCCGTTTCAATACAATTCACCTGCTCAGTTTTAGATCATACTGATGTGTGGCCCATGCTCATTGGAATGATAGTTCGCGTCGATTCCTTAGAGACTCACAGGAACAATTCTCGTGAACCGGCAATCTGTTTTTCTTGATCGATCTCGCTTGCTCAGCCCTTACGGCTCCACGCTGGAGGAAGATAGTTGCACTATTTTGCAAGTTTATCAGTTGAGAATAAAGCACGGCGCCCGAGCCTTGCGACACGGGGGTTAGTTCCGAGTAACGTCGTCTAAATCACTATTTTGAGCTGTATACCTTACTTTTCAACCCATTTAGTGGCTTGCAAGTTGCTTTCTGACAGGGTCTATACAAGCGAAAAAAGTGTAACGGCTCGTGGCGCATGCCTTAGCAAAAGAAACCATCGAACACCCTGCTGGCGGTAATGAGCAAGGCGAAAGCGCGGGTACGATTGACCGGGATGAACAACGTCGCGTTGTCGCTGATGCGTGGTTGGCATGGCAGTGCAAGATGGTGGCCGGTGTTTTGCGCGGTGCGGTGTTCTCGAGTAGCGAAGGGCGTCTGAAAGCACTGTTAGCGCATTGGCCTTCGAGCGATACTAAAACGTCTGCATTAGGCATTCTGGCCAGCCAGGCTCTGGTATCGGGTGACGTATTAATTGTTCCCAATCAGCGTGTGGGTGACGCCAGCAATCAATCTCAAGATCAAATCGCTATCCCCATCGTTAACGATGGTGGCGAGTTTGTTGTGGTTATGCATATTGTTGCGCGCAGCCAAAGCCAGCAGCAAGCGGTGGTGCAATTGGTTCAGTGGGGCGGCATGTGGTTAGGTTCACTCGACACGGTGGTGAGTGACATTTCCGGTACCGCATCACAGGTATCGGTTGAATTAGCAGAACAGGTATTAGCCCACGATGATTTATACGCGGCCTGTCTGGAAGCTGCAAATCAACTAGCGCTTGAGCTTCAGTGTCAGCGGGTGAGTGTCGGTTTGCAACGCGGCGCTGCTATTCAGCTACAAGCGATTTCCCAAATCAGCAATTTTGATTCACGCCGATCGTTGGTTAGCGCAATTGAGGCGGCCATGGAAGAAGCGGTGAGTCAACGATCGATCATTAATCTGTCTGACACCTCAACCGTTGAACTGGTGCTGACTCGAGCACATGAAGAGCTGCAAGCCTCACACGGTTCCATGATGACTTGCACAGTTCCTTTGTACTGCAATGATAAAACCGTTGGTGCGGTGTTACTTGAGCGTGATGCGGCAACCGGTTTTCCCACTGAAGTGGTGAATCATGCTGCCAAGGCTGTGGCTCCTATGGGGCCGGTATTACAACTGATTCGACAAGAACAACGCTCGATACTGTCGCGGTCTCGAGACTGGTTTGTACGAACATTTAATCGTGCGAACTTGCCAAAAACAACGAAGGGTAAAGCATTAACTAGTCTGGGCTGCGTGGTGGCGTTAGGTATTGCGTTGATACCCGTACCGCATAACGTATCCGCTCGCGCCAGTATTGAAGGCTCCGATAAGCAGGTTCTGGTTGCACCGCACGCAGGTTATATTAAGTCTGCGCAAGCGCGCGCCGGCGATCGTGTTTCACAGGGGCAGGTGATCGCATCGCTTGAAGATCGCGAGTTATCGATAGAAAAAGATAAGTGGTTGGGTGAACTCGAGAAACTGCAAACCTCGCTTGCACGTGCGTTGAGTGTGCGTGATCGTTCAGAGCTAGGCATGCTGCAAGCCAAAAAAGCCCAGGTCGATGCTGAGCTTGCTTTGTTGGATCAAAAACTTCGTCGCTCACAACTGACAGCACCGTTCGATGGTGTGTTGGTTAGCGGTGATTTGAACCAGGCTTTAGGCGCACCGGTTGAAGTTGGTCAAGTGTTATTTGAAGTGGCCTCCATGGAATCGTACCGTCTGGTGCTGGAGGTTGATGAGCATGATGTGGCTGGCATAGAACCCAATCAAACAGGCGTGCTTCGCTTCTCCGCGTTACCGGGGAACAAACACGCCATTACCACAACCAGCATCATGCCCGTTGCGTTAACCAAAGAGCGCAAAAGTGTTTTCTCGGTTGAAGCTGCGTTGGATTCTGGTGCCAGTAACGACAATCTGCGCCCGGGTATGCGTGGTATCGCCAAAATACGGGTGGGTGAGAAACCACTGATTTATCTCTGGACGCACGGACTGATTTCCAAAATACGGCTTTGGCTATGGAAGACAGGTTTGTAGATGAGCGATGCATTAGTCAGCTCCGATGAGATCTGGTCTCGGTTAAGTACCCTTAGCCCTCAACTTCGTAAGCACATTCGCGTACACGTGCATGTGTATCGCGGCGAACGCTGGTTTTTACTACAAGATGAATTATCCGGTGAACATATTCGGATAAACGCTCGTGCGTATGCCGTGGTGGGCAGATTGGACGGGAAGGTTACGCTTGACACCATTTTTCGTTATCTGGTGGAAAATGAATTCCCGACCATGGCTATTGAAGAGGTCATTGATATTATCGGGCGTTTACAGCATCTGGGTGCTATTTCCAATGTGCTGGATAAATCAACACTTGAGTTGTTCAAGCAATACCTCGACCGACGACGTAGCGTTCGTTTACGCAAAATTATCAGCCCACTACTAATACGAATTCCACTATTCGATCCGGATAAGTTACTGGAGCGTATCACGCCACGCGTTAAGCCCATTCTAAGCGTGATTGGTTTGATGCTGTGGTTACTGATTGTGGTACCGGCGTTGGTGCTTTCGCTCCAGAATTGGGATGCGCTGGCGTTGGCGTATAGCAACGATATTCTCAAACCCTCCAACTTATTGTTGTTGTGGCTGCTTTATCCGATCATGAAACTGCTGCACGAATTTGCGCATGCCATCTGTGTGAAACACTGGGGTGGCGAAGTGCACGAGATGGGTATAACACTGTTGGTTCTCACACCCATTCCCTACGTTGATGCCTCGGCGGCAACCAGTTTTAAATCCAAGCGTAAGCGTATTATTGTTAGTGCGGCGGGAATCGCTGTGGAATTGTTTGTGGCAGCGCTTGCCTTGTTTGTGTGGGTGAATGCCAGCGATGGTTTGCTACGAGATTGTGCGTTAGGGGTATTCACCATTGGTGCGATATCTACCGTGCTATTTAATGCTAACCCGCTTCTTAAATTTGATGGTTATTTCATACTACAAGATCTGATTGAAATACCGAATTTAATGTCTCGCTCGGCTGCCTATTACCGTTATCTGTTCAAGCGTTACATCCTGAAGCTCGATGCCCAACTCTCACCGGTAACCGCTATCGGTGAGCGGCGTTGGTTTCTTTTCTTTGGTATCGCATCCAGTGTGTACCGGTTGTTTATCCTGTTCTTTATCGTGGTGTTTCTATCCGGGAAATACCTGTTGTTTGGCATAGCATTGGGTTTGTGGGCGGTTATGCAGCAAATTGTTATTCCTTTTATTAAAGGTCTGCGGTTTTTGTTGTACTCACCCGAAACGGCTGCGCAACGGCAACGCACTCGCGGCCTGAGTGCGATGGCGTTCGTTTGTGCCGTTATCCTTGTTGGGGTTATGCCTTTGCCTTCAAGCACGCGCGCCCAGGGTGTGGTATGGGTTCCACAACAGGGTGAAATGTTTGCCGAGGTCGCAGGCTTTGTAAAGCACGTTGCTGTACAACCGGGCCAGCAAGTGAGCGCTGGTGAGTTACTGGTTGAGCTTGAATCGCCTGAACTGGAAAAAGACTTACTTGTTATGCAAAACGAACTTCGGGTGTTGGACATTCGCAGTGAATTGCAACGCACGATGAACCCATCCGAGTATTCACATCTTCAGGAAGACCTGTCAGCCATGCAGCGATCTTTAAAAGAGATGCAAATACAAAAGAGCAAATTGAGCATTGTTGCACGCACCGATGGCGTGTTCACACCCACGGCACAGCCAGAACTACAGGGGCGTTATTTTGCACAAGGGGATTTAATCGCACACGTTGTAGACCCGACCAATCTGGTTGTTCGGGTTGCGATACCCGATGTTAACAGTGGTCGTTTACAGACTGGGATAAAGTCTGCGACGGTTAAATTGGCCGAAGCGCTGGGCAGTACCATACGCGCAAGCGTTGTAAATGAGGTGCCTTCCGCAGATCGAAAATTACCGAGTGCGGCGCTGGGAGTTGGCGGCGGTGGCGGCATAGCTATTGCGTCTTCTGACCCCAAAGGATTGACCACAGTGGAGAGTATTTTTCATTTGCAACTGGGGTTGCCGGCAGATACGGAGATATTTGGTGTTGGTGAACGTGCGTACGTAACGCTTAAGCACACCGCAGAGCCGCTTGGCAAACGCTGGATTCGATCGTTACGGCAAGTGTTTCTGAAAACACTACCTGCGTAGATGTAATAACTGAATTGGTTAAACCATGCTAAATAAACTTAATATCTCGCCATTAAGCCTGATACCACCTGCTATTTTCATCCTGGGTGCGCTTACACTACCATGGGGTGCTGGAGCGAGTGCGAGCCGCGTTGTTTTATCCGATGTCGATTGCGTGGTTCAACCCAGCCGATTGGCATCGCTGGGCAGTGCGGTACCGGGTGTCCTGGCCAAGCTGCACGTTAACCGGGCAGACTATGTCTCTGCCGGAACCGTGTTGGCTGAGTTGGAATCGGAGGTTGAACGCGCATCACTACAGTTAGCGAACCGTTTGGCATCATTGAATTCAGCTACCCGCTTGCGACAGTTAAACGCAGATTTTGGTTCAAGAACACTACAGCGTAATCAGTCACTGTTTCAAAAAGCATCCATCTCCAAACAAACACTTGATCAGGTGGAAACCGAAGCGATGATTGCCCAAATGCAGGTGCAGCAAGAACGCGAAAACAGCGAGGTGGCTGCCATTGAAGTAGCGCGCGCGAAGGCCGTGCTGAAACGACGGTCTATTCATGCACCGTTTGATGGTGCGATAACAGAAACGTATAGAACCGAAGGTGAATACGTTGCTGACGATGCCGTGGTGCAAATAGCCGCGCTTGATCCGTTGCATGTTGAAGTCATTGTTCCACTCACACAGCTTGGGGTGGTGGAGAGTGGCATGCGCGGTGAGGTGAGTATTGAAGTCCCCGGTTTTGAAGATCAAACGTTTAACGCAACCGTTCGACGCATCGACCCGGTGGCAGATGCAGCCAGTGCGACCTACGGTGTGCTATTGGAACTACCGAATCCGGATTTAACGATTCCCAGCGGTGTACGCTGCCAACTCGATTTTCACACTAAATAGCCAGTGGCCCTGGCAACGCTTAAGTGGTTCGGCATTGCGCTGCACGAAGAAATAACCGATTTTGCAATAATTAATAGTCTAATCGATTGAAAAATATAGGTTATTCCAGCCGGTGATTTCTATAGAGTTTAGGGCATCTGCCGATACTTATTTAATATAGGGCTATCTCGCCCAGCATCGATGCAAGAACCAGCTCCGACCCATGTTGCTACTTTCACTGCACAGGTTAACCAAAACGCGAAGTCCGGCAGGGCTATTCGTGGTGGCAGACGGCACGGGGTGCGTGCGGCTAATGCGTGTTAATGGGTTGCTCATTAGCCTGGCTGCCTGGGCAGTGGTACACCCTGCAGCGGTGTCTGCATGAAAACCTTCCCATCAAGATTTTCCCGTTTTGTTAAATCACCACTGACCCGAATCAGTTTTGGTTTAGTGATGCTAACCGTATCGTTGCTACTGATTTCAGATTTCCTTGGCTTAATGCCAGATTCTCGAGGCAATGAGGTGGCCTTTCGCCAGCACATTGCCGAATCGGCCGCGGTACAGGTGTCAATGGAAATAAACGAGCGCAGCCCGGCCAAGCTTATCCAGATTCTGGAATCAACCGTTGAGCGACACGACAGGCTGCTGGGCGTGGCACTTACCCGAACCGATGGTACGGTGGTGCACAGTATTGGCGAGCACGCCAACCTGTGGTCGCTGTCGCCAGACGCTAAATCGACCGTTGAACAAATTCGTATCTCGTTGTATTCACCAAAAGGTGAATGGGGTAAGTTCGAATTGGTGTTCGATAGCATGCCGCTGGGTGAATCGATGTTTCGTGGTGGTACATCCGTTTTAAAGATCGTGCTGTATGTCGCCCTGGCAGGTTTTATGGGTTACTTCTTTTTCTTAAAAAAAGTGATGCGAGAACTCGACCCGGATCAGGTTCTGCCCGATCGTGTTCGCAGTGCGTTGGATTCGCTTACCGACGGTTTGCTGATTTTAAATCATGAAGGTGTGATTATGTTTTGTAATCAGGCCATGGCGAAGCGCATCGGCATCAATGCCCGAAACCTGACTGGGAAGGAAAGCAGTTTTCTGGATTGGGTGTTGCCCAGAGACGAAGACAAACTCCCTTGGTTGCCTATTCTAGATGGTGACACCGCTACAAGAGAGCAAACGGTCCATTTGCGTGTTGGACATCACCAGCAGTATCAATTCATTGTGAATGCATCACCCATAATGGGCGAAATTGATGAAGTACGGGGCGCGCTTATAACGTTTAACGACGTAACAGAGCTTGAAAAGAAACACGCAGAACTGGAAGTGGCGGTTGCCGACTTGGAAGAGTCACAGATTGAGATTGAGAAAAAGAATCGTGAGCTTTTTACCATGGCAACCCGCGACCCTTTAACTAATTTGTTCAACCGTCGCGCGTTTTTTGATGCGTTTGATACGTTGTTTGAAAACGCATTGCAGAATAAAACGCGGCTTGCCTGCATTATGCTGGACATTGACCATTTTAAATCGGTAAACGATACCTACGGTCATGGCGTGGGCGATGAAGTCATCATATACCTTGCCGATACGCTGCGATCTTTTCTAGGCGATATTGATATTGTCGGGCGCTTTGGTGGTGAAGAATTTTGTATGCTATTGCCCGATGCCACTATCGATGCCGCTATGCAACGATCAGAGAAAATTCGTGACCATATTGAACGTGGCGTTAATGCCGATTTATCGGTTGATATAAATATCACCAGTAGTTTTGGTGTTGCTGTAATGCCTGGTGATGCCAGAACACCCAGCGAGCTGATAGAACAAGCCGATTTTGCCTTGTACGAAGCAAAGACATCCGGGCGTAACGTGGTAGCCAGCTACCATAAGCACGCGACAAAACAGCAGGGCGGAAGCAGCACCGAAGATTCAAGCCAGCATTTACGCGTAACGAATACCAAGCCGTCTGTGGACAAAAAGCCTGTTTCTACCAATGCTGTTATCGACCGGTCGGCAGCAGCAGGTGATGTGAAGTCGGTTCGCGATGTTAGTCAAGTGTCGGGCGCAATGGTGCTGGTTGAGCCAGGCGCCAAGTTAACGCAACGACAATTGCTTACTGCAAACATTGAAACAGCGATTACCCGTGCCAAACGCGAGTCTTTGGTTATGGCTGTCGTTGTGCTGGATGGGTCTGCTGTGCAGTACGTGTCGAATAACGTTGATTTTAATGTGGGCAACAAGCTTTGTGCGGTGCTGGTCGATCGGATTAAAAACATGTTGCGACTGGTTGATGTGGTATCGCAGGGCGAAGTAGAAGACGTGTTGGGTTCGGTCACCAAAACTGAGCAAAATGAAATAGCGATTCTGCTTAGCGATATCGATAAGAAGAGCAGTATTTCAGGTATTGTTGAACGGCTGTTATCAGTTTTCAATCAGCGCATTGTGATCAGTGGTACTGAATACGTTGTGCATACACATGCGGGTATCAGTATTCTGGGTGATGACGGTACCAACGCGGAAGCGCTTCTGCAGAACGCTTGTATAGCGTGTAGCAGTGCAGGTGGTGACATGCGTAATGCGTATACTTTTTATTCAGCCGAAATGGATGGGGCTGCCAAGCGACACTTGCGCTTACAAACCGATTTACACACAGCCATTGAGAAGTCGGAGCTGGAAGTGTATTACCAGCCCAAAATGGATTTACTCAGTGGCGATGTGGTTGGCTTTGAGGCACTGCTGCGCTGGCATCATAAGCAGTTGGGAATGATATCGCCCATGGAGTTTATTCCATTGGCCGAAAAAACCGGCTTGATTCATCAGATTAATCCATGGGTAATGACCGAAGTCGTAGAGCAGTTGCAGCGCTGGCGAGCGTCCGGCCACCGGGTGGATTCGGTTGCCGTGAACGTCTCTGCCGTGGAGCTCAAAGACTTTACGTTTGCAGACAGCGTACTGAAGATTGTAGAGCAGGCTGGGCTGCCGCCGAGTGCTCTGGAAATAGAGATTACCGAGTCGATTGGCATCGAAGAGCTGGATGTGGCGCGTAACAATCTGGAGAAGCTGCATCAGGCAGGCATGACGATATCTATCGATGATTTTGGCACCGGCTATTCATCGCTGGGGTACTTGCAGCATTTCCCGATATCCCGGCTTAAGATTGATCGGGTATTCGTTAATGGCTGCACGACCGATGAGAAAAAAGCCAAAGTGGTGCGCTCTATTATCACCATGGGTACAAGCCTTGGCATGAGAGTGTTGGCTGAAGGTGTGGAAACTCGGGAACAGCTCTTGTTTCTGCGCGACCACCATTGCGATGAGATACAGGGGTTTTTTGTTAGTAAGCCTGTGAATGGCGAGCAAACGACGGCTCAATTGGAAAAACCGAGCGAGCTCAGCCAGTTGGTTTTGGCGGCGACCATGGGGTCACGGAACGTTGGGTCTGGTGTGAAAACACTGCCATTAAGCGGATTAGACGCCATTATTTCGCGCTTTCCGGCGGCGGCGAATGATGCAGAGGAAGATGCTGCCGAGTACAAAGACCGAGCCAGCTGATCGGATGGCTTGAAGTCGAGCTGAAAGATGTGTCAGTGCCGTGGCACTTCAGGAATTGGTTCGAATACGATAAGCTGTACATAATTAGTGCTATCAAGCGTTTAGAGCACCAGAAGTACTGCTAAAAATCTCGAAATCGACTATCCTATTCACTTCAGGATGCATTTTAAGGCATAGCCGCCAGCATCCGAGAAGTGCAGTAAAAAGTAAGGCTGAATGGCAGAGTGGCTATGCACCGGATTGCAAATCCGTTTACCTCGGTTCGACTCCGGGTTCAGCCTCCAATACAATGCAATAAAACCACGAAGTACGGGCACTCCTGTCAGGGGAGAGTACGCCCCAGCCCCCCAAGCCCGGGTGGCGAAATTGGTAGACGCAAGGGACTTAAAATCCCTCGGTAGCAATACCGTGCCGGTTCAAGTCCGGCCCCGGGCACCAATGATTTCAATTACTTGCCGACTATTAACATTGATAGTGGGACGCATGTAATGTGCGAGTCAGCAAATAGTAAGCAGGTGACTTGCGATATGTTGCTCTTCGAATCGGTGGTGAATAAAAGAAATTATTCTGCAAATGTACTTCGAAATGTTTTTGCTAAATATTGTTTTGACGGATCCTCTAAAATCCAGATATAAGTTTCGGGTGCAATATTTTTATACTTGCTTTGTCGTGCAGCAGCCTCTTTCCAGTTTCGATATGTGGTGGTGAAGCCAATATTTGCAATACCACTTCGGTTTGCAAGTTCATTGATCTGCGCAACCTTGTGACTATCTACCTCGCCGTCGCTGGTGACGGCTTCAATCACCCACAGTGAGTTGCTTTTGGAATTCCACAGCAATACGTCTGGCATGGCGTCTCTGTTAGTGAGGGTGATGCCTGCCTCTGCGAGCTTCACAGCTTCTTCGTCAGAGACACGGTCGCCATCTTCGAGATCTGTATAGAGAACTCGATATTCTTTCAGAAATAACGGGGCATAGTGTTTTACACTAGCTTCAATTAAGTCGCGGTGCTTAGTGTCCACTCTTGCAAGAGATTCTTTTTCCAGTTTAGCTTGCAGCGCGGCTCTTTCTCTCGCATGTTCTTTCTGCGACCATTTTCTAAGAGAATCTTTCCATCGTTCCTCTGGCTCTTGAAGAATGGTTTTGAAATCGTCTGCAAGGCGATATGCGCTATTGGGCGATTTAGAGATCGGATGTCCAGGGAGAAATCCTCCGTGCTTGGAGTGTAGTTGTGTAAGAAGAATCGCACCTAATGCGCTGAGTGGTTTGATCCAGTAGTCACGCCCCTCTCTGTCAAGTTTTGTTCTTGTACCTCTTTGTAGAAAACCAATGTGATAGCCTAAGTGCGCGATGGATGCACCGTCACAGAACTTCGATCCCGTTGGTGCCGTACTAAACCAATTGTCGTGTTCATTATCCAGAAGCGCATAAACGGCGTCTACGCTATCGGGCGTCGCGACAGACAGTTCTGTTAGTACCGCTGCTATTCGTTCTTTGTTGATACCTTGGTATTGGTCAGGTACAGGCTTCTTTCCAGCTTTTTCAGCATCATCCAGCAAGTCTTGGATATGATCCTTCAACGCCATTTGTTTGAGCCACCGGTAACAAAATCGTCGGTCAGTATAGGTTATGAGACACCGGAAAGGAAGACTAAAATTGTTTATGCTAGGGCATAGGTTGGATCGAACGAAAGATCTAGTATTTGTCAAATTATGTTACATAATTTCGTCTACAAGCTTGTCAATTTTGGCTTGATCACTTGGTATGCTTCTAACTTTTTTACCCAATGCAATCAGCTTGTCGCGCGATGGATATTTCATAACACGTAGATCTGTAGCATTTACCTGTGTATGTCCGGAGAATACTCGGAAGTGTTTATCCAGTATTGTCGAATTTAAAAATACACAAAGTCCACGTGCGAATGTGGGGTCGAGCCCTTTTTTATCTTTGTGGAAAAAATTCCAGTGGTTTTCTAGGCCTATTAAATCTGTAGAAACATCGGAAGATTTTAGATGATGTGCAACAACTCGTCGTTTTTCCTCTTTTGAGGAGAAACGTTTTACTATCACATAATCACCGGCTGGTCTTAACCAACGGCGTGTCTCATCATTGACTACAATAGCATTTGGTTTCTTATGTTCTTTTGGCCATTCAAATTTCTGATTTACAAAATGGTGAGAATAAAACAACGGGACACTATCTTCGTCATTGTTTGGGTATTGTCTTAAGGATTTCTTATGTCTAAAATCTACTACCGGCCCAGTTGAGACCGATACTCCAATTTCATCCAACGTATCAGTGCAGACGTTTGGTGAAAGGTATTCACTGTTGTCATCATTAGGAATGCGTATAAATTTTTCTTTGTCATCTGGTTGTACAATATCTTTGAAAGATGATGTCGATGTTTCTATATTTGTGAAATCTGCGCCTAGTGTGCTTGTTATTTTTACATCATCTTGTTTTACGCCTTTGACCATATAAATGATAATGTTTTCTTGCAGCACATCATCATCTTTAAATGCCATCTTTCTACTATCAAATAAATGAATCTGTTTGATTGCACATTCACGAAATATTAACTCTCGAAAGGGTTTGTAATATGGGCCATTGCAAAATGAGCGTGGAATGATAACAACCAACTCACCTTTCTTTGCTAACAATAGTATAGCGAGAGCAGTGAAACCAGCATAAAGATTAACTGTTTCTATTTCAGCTTTGCGTAAATATTTACGGTGATCAGAGGACGTGCTTAATTTCTTGTAAGGCGGGTTTAGTATTGCGTGAGTAAATGGATTGTTAATTCCAGCTTCTGCAAGAAAGCAAGATTGCTCTATGAAATCACCATCACTCACGGAGTAGCTAAATCTAGTTGTAAATTCGTCCTTGTATATCTTGAAAGACGTATTCAAGTAGTCACGTAAGACGGGTTCTATCTCCCATGCTTCAAGTTCTACTTTACTTTTTGTATTGGATAAGGCTCTGTCAATAAAAGCACATGATAGAGATCCTGTGCCTGCTCCAGCATCCAGCAATCGCATATTTTTAGACAAAGTAAACATACTCGCCATAAAGTTGGCTATGGCGGCCGGAGTCATATACTGACCA
>CAKZUP010000050.1 GCA_937922945.1 uncultured Granulosicoccaceae bacterium | reverse complement strand
CCAACGCCTGTTGCAACTGACTGATAAGCCAAGCACCGGCACGTTGAGCCAGCTGATCTTGAATATCGCTTTTGCGAATTAGCGTATACGCAGCATCGGAGCGATCAAACTGATTGCTTTCAAACCAGGCGGGTATTGAATCGGCGTTTGTCTCTAATGGTGGAGCCATTAAAACCGCTATTACATCGGTAAACTGGCCTACTTGAATATTACCCGGCGTGGAAGGGTTCACCGGCCTCCCTAGCGGGTTATTAATAAAGTTCCCAGAAACAGCGTACAACAATCGCTGTTTGTTTCGGGTATGAAAATGATATCGGCCGCTCGCGCCGCTGACGTGTCTTGGCAACCAACCTGTCTGCACAGCATCTCGCCCACAAGGCGGATTTGGCCCATCCAGATGCCACTGCGAACGATCTTTCCCCGTTGGTTTATCGGTATCTGGACAAGGAAAATGCCCTAAACCCGCGCCTTGCGGACCATAATGATCAATATAATTAATGGCATAGTGCATTAGCGCTTCGCGCGCTCGGCCGAGCTCCATGGTCTCGTTGGTTGAAAGCCGTGGTGCGTACAGAGCAGTACCACCTACGCCTAAGCCACCCACAACCAACAGCATAAACACACTGAGTAACAACGAATAACCGCCTTGCCATCGCATTACTTTTATTAATTACTCATCGCTGACGAATTGCCCCATTTCCAGGTGCAACACGTTTCCGCTTGATGTTTCTATTTCGAGTATTGAGCCCTGCGCTTGTACCGACAATAAGGTTAGTGTTTTTTGTGCATGAAGCGGCTGACCATTCACCAGATATTCTTTGCCCGAATTGCTGGCTATAAAACCATCATAACGATAACGCTCACGCATTGGCTGTTTCCTTTTCGGTATCCGCGATGCGTTGTTATCGGTTTTTGATGGGACTGCCAAGGCATTGTTATTATCGTTCGTGTTTTTAGCTGGATTATCAATACCGGTTTCGGGTAAATCATGGAACAATCGAATGTCGGATGCATGCACAACATAGGTTATGACGGCGCTGATTAAAATACACAAGACACTCAAGGATTTACGCAACAATAGGCGCTTTACTTTATTCATTGATCAACATCCGGAAAATAGTACACATCGATAGAACACGCCGCACTAAGCGCCGTAGGCTGGGCATTTTTTCTTATTACATTGCATTGTCTAACCTCGACAGGTCGCCATTGCGCGATGAACTTAACAGCATCGAACAACGGTAAGACATGCATCGTGCTACTCAACTCCACGCTAAACTTTACCCGCAAGGCATACAAGTTGGCACCGACGCTCACTGACTCTAACGGCTCAACAGAGAGCTCTTTCAAAACGGTATTGTCCTTAATCGACTGCTGCTTAACTGCCTCGATAAGAGACAAAGTGAGCGACTCCAGTGTTAACTTGCTGCTGTTAACCTCAGCAACAATATTCGGGTGATCGCGCAAGATGCCAACAGCACGAGCCACTTGCAATCGTTCCAACTTCAACTCCCTAATTGCATTTACATTCACAGGCTTTGCGCTTCCATACCAATAAAAAGCCGGGAGTACGAACGATACCAAGGCAATAAGCACTTGCAATGCGCGCGACAATCTTGGTGTTAACTTGACCAACGCTAAGCTTCGTTAACATCTGTGTGCTCGACACGGAACTGAACACGGAACACCGATACCGTTTCCGTGGTATCAACTAAACTCTGAGCCACGGCCGGGCGCAATGGCGACTCAACCAGACTAACGTGTGAAATTCCAGCCATTGCCTGCAAATCGTTTATCAAGGCGTTCACAGCATCTTGCTTTGCTCTTAGACCATTTTTAGACATACTTCTGCCCGCCAGGCTAACCATCAGCACATTTCTGGGTGCATTCTCAATCGGTGTTTTTTTTCGCCTGCTGTGCTCACCCATAAGTTGATAGGATTCGGTAGAAAACTCACCCCCATCGGCCATGTCGAAAGTGGACCAGACAAGTTCGTCCAGAACCAACTCCTGATGGTTTGTCAACAACTCACCTAGCATGGTGAGCAGCACACCAGGCCCTACCCCAACGGCTGCTTGTATATACAGGGTGTCCATGAGTGCTTTGGACAAGGGAACACTAAACTCACTTAAGCCGTCCATTTGAATTTGTAGCGCGTTAATTTCCTGAGATAGTTGTGATCGGTATTCCGATGCCTGCCTGGTCTGATCGCGCTCATCCCTCGTTATGCTGACGGTGTAAGTCAGCGACAATAGACAAACCACCATCAGTGCTTGCCATTGACGCCTGTTACGTTTACGTAAATTTAACTGGGCGTGCTTTTCCATATACAGGCTAACGTGCCGGTGCCCGCCACCTACCGATGTTGAATAACGGTTGAATGCATGTTTTGCAATCTGAATAACCGCGTTGTACTGAATAAGATCTTCGTCAACAACCACAGCTGGACGTTTGGCAAACTTGTCGGCAGCTTCAAAACAAGTAACGTTCAGAACGCCATCCAGATTGGCTAGCTGCTCAGCAGCCGTCCGCGAACACCCGATGAGGTACACACTGAGCTCAGTTTCCAGTAACTGGGTGGATTTCAAGTGAGCGATGGTGTCAACTAGCCCCTCTTTCAGTCCGATATCGGATTGCTCATCGACACTGCGGGTAAACAACGCATGGCCTCCACGGCAGAAGGTGTGCCTGTAGCTGCCAAGTATGTGACTGACAACAACATATGAGCCTTCGGCGGCCGTGAACAGATCAGCCAGAATCTCAGTACTGGACACTACGGTGTTAATAAATAGATTACTGCTCTGCATCCACTGCAACCATTGATGCTGCGCATCGGACAAGTTTGTGTGCTGAACCAACAGAGCATCCAACTTACTAACCTTACGCGGCGTTGACACAATGGCATCTGGGTAGTTCGCAACCAGCCGTTTGCGCAGCGCACGACAGTTTGATCGGTCACGACTGAACGAACCAATGCGATTAAGAGGATAGGCTTCAATATCGGCAGTACAACTGTCTAATATCAATACAAGACGTGAGTGCTTCCGGATTGAAGATGTTTTCTGCAACCATGAGCATGGTTGATACGGTGTATTCTCTACGTGCAATGTTTCTGCATGAACATTCACGGCGATATCCCGATCGAAGCATACCCAAACAGCCAATGTATCCGTCAAATACAATACCGTGTTCATACAAACGACCCCACTTGCGAAATACTCGCGTAAATAGGGCCTAAAATAGACACGGCCACCCACAGCAATACCGCACCCATTGCGCAAAGCAACACAGGACCGATTAACCGCTCTATTCGATCGAGCGAATGCTGTGCGTTAGACTGAAGTTGATCTGCACATTGACGCAGTGCCACATCAAGAACACCTGCTCTCTCACCAGCTATAACCATACGCTTAAATAACGTTGGGAGTTGTTCCTGGGCCTGCATGGCTTTACCGAGGGTTTCTCCGTTTAACACACGCTGACTTGCACTGTTTAACTGGGCTCTTAAAAGCCGGTTTTTAACCAGCTTTTGGCTGATTTGCATGGCATCGATAAGTTCAATGCCGGCTTCATAAAGAATGCTAACGCTGCGAGCGTATCGTGCCAGAGAAAAATTAGTAACAACTTGGCCATATTGACCACGAAGCAAAGCGGCTTGAACAAATCGCTTTGCACTGGTATCCAATCGGCAGAGGCTAACCAGACCCACCACCAATCCGCAGAACACAATAAATATCCAAACACCGGAATGCACTAGCGCTGCCGACAGCCCTAGAAGCCAACGCGTGTGCATCGGCAGCGTTTCGGTTCCCATGGACAACAATGGCTGCATAGCCGGAATGAGATACAACAATACAAATAGCAGCACAACCACCAGACTGACTAAGGCAAAAGCGGGATAAGCCAAAACCGATTTTAATCGGTTGGCAAGATCGGACTGCCATTGCATGTTCTTGGCCTGTATCTCCAGACTATAGCTAAGTTTGCCGCTGCGCTCCCCGGCTCTAACAGAGGCAATGTAGTCTTCCTCGAACAATTCAGGACAGTCTGCCAGCGCATCAGACAAGCAGTCTCCCCGATCGATTTGTGCATGCACTTGTTGCAACGCAGAGCGAACCTGTGGGCTGGATTCCAACTTGCCCAGTTCCTCCAGCGCTTGAAGCAGAGGCACACCGGCACCAAGCAGTTGAGCAAAGTTAAGTGTGAATAAGCTGGCTGAGTTTTTTGACCAATTGGCCGAACGCGGGGCAAGTTTTAAACCATTCTGCAAACGCTGAAAAAGCGATACCGGCAATGGTTGCCACCCTCGATGAACTATCCATTGTTCAACGTCAGTGTCGCTTTCACTGCCTATTGAAAAACCGACATGAACATCGCCTTGCCTATCGATTGCCCTGTAGTGCATTCCTTGCATAGTTCTTCCTTGAATTTCGTTTAATACGGTTTACCTAAGCTGGCCGTCAACATTCCATGTTGCCAGTGTGCCAACCTATTTAGTTAACTGCTCGTATAACGCGCTTTTTAAAATTACATGGCATGATCATTTTCATCACCACCAAAAATACGGATAATTTCCTGGCGGGTGGTTTGCTTCTCTTTAACCAATCCCTGAGCCTGTTGTATTAGTGGCACCAAACCCTCATCCACTGCATACTGACGTAATTCGGCCAGTGATGCACCACTGTGCAAGTGATCGGAAAACATGTCCGAAACACTGAGACATTCAAACAAGGCAATTCGCCCAGTGTATCCACTACCAAAACACGCACGACATTGCCCATCAGCGCCTTCGCATTGGGCACAGGTTTTTCGAATGAGCCGCTGCGAGACTATTCCAGATAAAACCGAGGCAAGCACAGAGCGAGTCACACCCAACTCCAACAAACGACCTATCGCATTGATGCATGAGCTGGCATGCGTTGAAGTGAGTACCAAATGGCCTGTCATGGCCGCGCGACAGGACATACTGCAGCTATCTGCATCGCGCACCTCACCCACCAGTATTACGTCTGGATCTTGTCGTAAGACACCTCGAACGCCTTCGGCGAAACCAATTGCACTGTTACCATTAATGCGGGTTTGCCTGATACTGGGTATGGGGTATTCGACTGGATCTTCAAGCGTCATTATGTTCAGAGAATCAGCATCGAGCGAGCGCAGCAGTGCATACAAGGTTGTGGTTTTACCAGACCCGGTAGGGCCACAAACCAGCACCAGACCACTGGGCCGCGCAATCATGGCCTGCAGCGCTTTTTCTGTTCGCCGGTTGCGACAAATCGCATCGAGACCCAACAAACCACTGCGCCTGTCCAGCACCCTGAGAACCAGATTTTCACCAGAGGACAGTGGGAAGCTTGAGACACGAAAATCGATGTGTGTACCATTGATGAACCGGGTTAAATGCCCATCTTGCGCCTGCCGTGTTTCTGCTATATCCAGATTACTCAGTACTTTTATGCGCACCAGCATCGCGGGCCAGTAGCGTATGTGAAGACAAAGAATATTACGCAGCACACCATCGATACGAAATCGCACAAGCATATGCGATGCTTCCGGCGACAGATGAACATCGGACGCCCGACGTAAAGTGGCATCGTGCAATAGCGTATCGATAAGCCTGATGACCGGTGCATTAAGTTGATCGTTCTGTGCTACATACGCGGCGGGTTGCTGGTCTATCTCGGATAGTACGGTGGCCAGTGAATGCGATTGCCCATAGCATTTATCCAGAATTTGTTTAATATCACTGGTACTGGACTGACGAAACTCCAGCATAACGGTTTTGTCAACACCACGCCTTACAACATCACGCGCAACCACATTGGAAATATCATCGAGCGCAACGATAAGTAGTTTTGACTCTTTAGTAAACGATAGTGGTAACGCACAATGGCGGCGCGCAAGTTGTTCATCGACAAGCGCCAATGCATTCTCATCGGGCACAAAATCAACCGCATCCAGTGAAACCGACAGTCTGTTGTTATTATACTTGGACAACACATCGGTACTGACAAACTCATTTTGCAGTAATACGCTACTGGGTAAGGCATTCGTAATTGCGCATTCAATAGTCACCACTCGCACCTGATCTTCGGTGATATGACCATCTCGCAGTAATTGTTCGAGAAGAGTATCCATACGCCTTCTGCATCCATTATTAATTTTAACTAGACAATTTAACTAACTTGGTCATGTGAACTCGTTCAGTGATAAGCAAGTTGCGTTTTACTAGCGGCTGGGAGCACAGTGGGTTTCAATACGATAAGCAGCTCGGTTTGTTCTCGTACCCTACTGCGTTGTTGAAACAATGCACCCACAACCGGTAACGCTGCCAATCCTGGTAATGAGCGATCGGCACCATTTTGAACATCCTGCATTAATCCACCGATAATCGCCATATCGCCGCTTTTTACCCGCAGCATTGATTCCATTTCGCGCACCTGTATCTCCGGTACGCTGTTGCGCACATCCGCTGATGCCAACTCGGGATTAGGATCATCAACAAAACCGAGAATACGAGACAAGGTCGGCCGCACATTCAACATGACCTCGCCAGTATTGTCTATGTGCGGCGTCACGTTCATGACCAGACCAACCGGCACGGTGTGTATTTGCGTTTCGGTGAGTATTTCGTCTTTGGTTTCAGAGCGTTGTCGCTCAACATTCACTGTAAAGTAAACGCGGTTATCCACCACCTTTAATACAGAGGTTTGATTGTTCAATGCGATGATTCGCGGTTTGGACAAGATACGCACATCACCAAACCGGTTGAGTAAGTTCAGCGTGCCGCTCAAGGTACCGAACTTACCCGGTTGCACCAGACTCATCAGGCCATTGGGTGCGGTAATTCTCGAAATTGAGTCGCTATTGACTTCAGGTGAGCCAGACAAAATTTGCGCTGCACTGAGCCCCGATGCGTTTTCAGATAAAAATTGCCAGTCGATGCCTGCTTCGAATTTCTTCGATAGCGCCACTTCAACCACGGTGGCTTCTATGAGGACTTGCCTCTGCGCACTGTCGTTGAGCTTGCCTAAATACCGTTCAAGTCGGTTATGCAATTGTCGCGGAGCATGCACGGTGACCAGCCCTGCATCTCGATTGATGGTGTGGCTCACTTTGGTTGGTGAATGAGACTGGCTGAAAAGACCTTTCAGATCGGTATCTAAACTGTCCCAAAAGAAGTGATCGGCTTTGTTTTCCAGCGATGTTTGTGAGCTATTGGACGTACCGCCACCGCCTTGATCGCCAATTGAATTGATGGTGCCAACCTGCGTGGCTAAGCCGACGCTGCTGCGGGTAGATCGGTCCATATTCAAATAATCGACTGCATAGCTTTCTGTATACGGAGCATTGCCCCAAAGCTGCAATACATCATCTTGCAGCTCCCACGCAATGGGTACTTGCATTGACACTTGTTTAAGTAGCTCGTCTAACGGCTGATTTTCCGCAAGTAGCGTTACTGTTCCGGTAATGGGTTGTCTTAACTCCAGCTTAAGCTCTGCGCTTCTTGCCAACGCATGCAGCACTTGTTCAACCGGTGCGGCAATAAGCTGAGCACTTATCTCTTGTTTTAAGTGTGGGTTACGACGAATAGGATACGGCACCACTGGCGCTGCCCAGTCGTTTATGAGCCCTGAATCGTTGGACAACATTTGCCAATCGAGCATTTCACGAATAAGCGATTGCTGCTGATTGATATCGGCGTTACCCAATTCTCTATTAACGCTATTACGCACGTCATTCTGTTGTTCAAGCCAACGGCTTAAAGACTGACCAGATGACGAGCTGGATGCACAACCTGTGAGACTGATCAGAGCCAGATAGAACCAGGCCAATCTACAACGATGTTTGTGTCGACATCTCTGGAAAATCAGTGCACGAAACGCCAAATGACAAGACACGCACTTGTCAATGCAAAAAGCTAAAACAAAAAAACGAATTTGCGCCAAGGTTTGTATTAAAAATCTCATCAACAAGTTCCGTTTGTTGCAAAGGCAGTATGACGCCTTTTGTAGGTGCAGCTTCATGCTGCGAGTTATCAGTCTACACCGGAGATAAATCTGAATGCAATAGAATTATTGCATTTTTATCGTATCGATAAAGCGTGTGAATATTAAAGTTTACAGTCAGACTTTAAAGGTATACGTCGAAGCTCTTGCACAACTGAGTGTCGATGATACCAATCATTAAACACAAGGTGCGCTTCAGACAATCTACAGCCACCAATCGGTTCATCGCGCAGCTCGGTCAGTACATCCAATATTTCGTCGAACCGCGAAGGTTGAACCATAAACCTAAGCAATGTGCAGTGAGCCGTTCGCAACGGGTATCGTTTGCCAATGGTGTGTCTCAAACCGGCGTCTTCAAGCGCTCGTTTTATCGAGCCTCGAGCGTCAGAGAGCGCCTTTGTTGCGACGAAGCCTTGTGCCAACACACACGAAGGGGACGCAGTGAGTCCTTTAAATTCGATATTGAATGGGGGTATATAGCGCAGGCTTTCCTCCACCACTTCGGCGTAGTGCTCTGCGTTGATATCATTTAGCTGAAAGTCGTTGGCGCAGGAGAGCAACGACAGCCCAGTCACATGCAGTGTGTCAGCCTCAGTAAAATATTGATCCCCTGCCACTGACTTTAAACGGTTCTGAGTTTTGATTAAGCCATCCAAGGCCGAACCGTGTGGTCGAAAGATAAGTGATACGCCGCGACGCCTATCATGCGGGTTGTACAGTTGCCGATCTGTTTCCACTTCACCCTTATCGAATCGTGCAGCAGACTCTTCCCACATGCCATCGTAAATGGCCTTCATGCTGTCCATGTCTTTTTTTTCATATCATTGTGGCACCGGACTGTTTATCTGGCCAATGATATGGAGGGTCGCTTGCATTGCAACCCTACTCTAAATGGATGGTGAACTGGGTTACAAAAAAAATTGATTTACTTGATCAAAGCGATTGTCAGAGCAAGTCCTGCAACCACACTTAAACCCATTAAAAGCACTACCGCTCGTCGATGTTCCCATAGAAAACCGTGTGCCTTAACGTCGGCTTCCTTAGCGGGTAAACCGGCTGTGAGCAAATGAGACATCGATACGTGTTCAGCATCTTCAAGGCCTGCAACCATAAACGCATTTCTGGCCAACGTGTTAATCGAGCGGAACACACCATCGGAGCGATCTGCGATGAAATACGCCATATCGCGTGTGAATGCATCCCGCTGATTAAAATCGAACAACATCATATGGTGTCGCAGGTATTCGCAAATCTCGTTAAACGTCAATCGCCGCAGTGAGTAATGGTTTGACGACGGCTCTTTGGCGTTATGCAATGCCTGGCTATCATCGGTGCGTCTAAACAGTACAATCTGAATTTGCGGGTCGGCGGTATTTTGTGATTGCACCAGCTCTTGAAGCAGCTCAAGACTCTGGGCATCCAGCTCTGCCTGGGAATCAACCGTGAGCAGATAAGGTTTGTCACCGGGCGAAGCTTCATTCAAAGCGGAAATCAGGCAGTTCAAGCCCTCTCTGATTAACCCTTCCGATGCGCCGTCATTAGCCTGTTGTGCACTAATCAGCTCAACTTGCCGTGGGCAAATTTCTATCAGCAAATGCCTTAGCATCAAGGCTGCAGACATTTGCGGCAGATCGTAGCGAATAATATTATGACGATGCTTGAGCCGATCGGCTAGCACCAGGCTGAGCATGGTTTTTCCACTGCCGCGCTCGCCACCAATGGTAACGAATGAGTCGCCCGATCTTAACGAGCGAATCAATGTGTCAATAATTTCGGCACGTCCGCCTCCACCAAAGAACATAAGAATGTTATTGGCGTTGTGAAACGGCCCTTGTGAAGACGAGTAATAGTGTCGTTTTTCGGCACTTACACTCTGTTCGTTGATACCCATACCCAACAATCCCGGTCACCCACCACTTCTATCTGGTGTATCGAGTTCAGCAATGAGAATGCCACTTACAACCGGCAGCTCTAATAAAGATAGTTTGCAAGCGGCAACTCGGCAAGTAAGGAAATACAAATTGCAACTACTAATAGGTATCATTCGACTCATGCAGATGCCACTCTACCTGCCCACCACAGTGACAATATACTGACGAATGTTCCATATAGTGCTTTACGAGCCAGAAATTCCGCCTAATACCGGTAATCTTATTCGTCTGTGTGCGAACACCGGATTTTCTCTGCATCTGGTAGAACCACTAGGTTTTTCGGTGTCTGAGAAAGCGTTCAGGCGCGCAGGGCTCGATTACCACGAGGCGGCATCGATGCAAATTCACTCCAATCTGGATACGGCTCTTGAGCGCATCTCACCCAAAGCAGACCGAATTTTCGCGTGTACGACCAAGGGTTCAACCAATTATGCCGAGCTGAGTTATGAGCCAGGTGATGTACTGATGTTTGGCCCTGAAACGCGCGGCCTCCCAGACTCGGTGTTGAACGATAATCGCGTTGGCCATCGATTGCGCATTCCGATGCGTGAAGGTAGCCGAAGTTTGAATTTATCGAATGCGGTGGCGATTATCGCCTTTGAAGCCTGGCGACAGAACGAATTTTCGTAACCCGATTTGGCATTTTCAACTGGGGCAGTTTGAATGGATGGGTTAAAAACGGCCGGTTAACAAAAATTCAGCTACAGCTCGATTCAGCTCCTTTAACACAGCCCAGCAGCATTTTATGCATGCATTGCTCGGCCAGTTCTGCGTTGCCATCCACAATGGCCGCGGCGGTTTGAATATGGCTAGGTCGTTCGGACTCATTTACAGGAATAGTGACGGCGTTTGCAGCGTAAGCGAAATTAAGTGTGGCATGCAAAAAACCCCTGAACTGTCTGAGCATTAAGCTCTCGGAGGCCTCCAGAATGGTTGAATGGAAAGCAAAATCGGCGGCAAGACGATCTGCACCCGACTCGGCTTCTGTTTCGATAGCTTCAGCCGACAGACGAAGTAGTTCGCGCTGCATGTTCGTTGCGTTCTTCGCCGCTTGACCTGCCGCAGTAGGCTCAATAAGCAAACGAAAACGGCTTGCATCAATGTGAATTTTTCTTGCCATAGCTGAGTTGGGCGCGTGCCAACGGATGACATCGGGATCGAGCAGATTCCATTCATCAACCTCGCAAACATGTGTGCCGTAACGTCGCGCAGTTCTGACCAAACCTTTACCTGACAGAACTTTTATTGCTTCTCGTACAACGGTTCGCGACACACCGTGTTCTGCGACGAGTTCTGGCTCCATCGGCATGTTTTTGCCAACTTCATACTGTCCATTGGCAATGCGTTTGCCCAATGTATTAACCAGTTTCTTGACCGCGCCGGTAGGAAGGGAGGAAAGCTGCATCTCTGGAAAAATGAAGCCATTTTTGTCTTGAATAATCATAGTGTTCAGGCACTGAATAGTTTAATGATGAAAAATTCATTTCAAACACGCAGGCACCTACATCCGCCATAACGAACGTTTGGTCGACTTTTAAATCAACCGTTTTAACTCAATTCTTCGATTCTTTATTTTTTTGCTTAGTTGATCAATTTGCCGACCACTTGCATCGACCAATAAACAGCTCATCCTATTCGCAGCTTGCAACCGGAATCGATCTTTCAAATTCGGTTTCTACAAAATTCTGTTTCAGCGAATTCTGTCTGAACGGATACTATAGCTTCTCGGAAGGGAGAGCTGATTAACACGGATTAAACCAACTCCAACTGAAAAATAACACATATAGCTTCGCATAGAAATATACAAACGGGTAGTTGCGGATTGCCATTTACCTGCTCTACCGCAATTTTATTGCATCTTAGCGGTTTCACGTTAGCGGCTAACTCATTGTTTCAATCCTTAAAAATTTCATCCTGTCCGATTTGAAAGCAAAATCATTTCAATCGGACCGTGTAGCAACCGCTAACGGTTAATCGTTCCGTTGCGTGCCGTAAATCAGAATCGCAGCTTGTGCCCTAATCTTGCAGGGTAATCTCAGGATCCGTTTACAAACAGCAACTGAGCGAATAATGACACAGCCATTTGAATTGGCATATTTTTTCTCGCTTACAGGCCTGCCAATGAACAGTGTTTTATCTCGGTATTTCTCGCGCCTTTTAGCCCTATGGTTATTATCCTGCGGCATTGGCATTGACGTAGCAATTGCGGCAACCATCTCCGGGCCACGCTTTCAATACCACGTAATACAGATAGACATAACAGGGCCATCGACCAACGAAAGTGCGACCGACCCTAATCCATTTTTAGACATTCGCTATGACGCAGAACTGACTGCACCTTCGGGTAAACGCATCACAGTGCCAGGATATTTCGCTGGAGATGGCGCAGGTAGCGGACAAGGCAATGTGTGGCGTGCAAAGTTCACCCCTGATGAAACGGGCACCTGGACCTACACAACCCGACTTTTGGAAGGTGAAAATGCCGCGGTGCAGCAGCAAACAAACGCGTTGCAAGACATCTCTCGCGAAGATGACAAACAGGGTGAATTCACTATCACGGTGGCACCATCTTCAGCATCACCTGTGCAAAGAGGCCCCCTACGCTACGTTGGCGAGCACTATTTGCGTTTTGATAATGGAGACTATTGGATAAAAGGCGGAGTTGATAGTCCAGAAAACTTTCTTGGGTATGCCGGTTTTGATAACACGGTAAACCAACCCGGCGGCGTTGGAGAAGCGCAGCTTCCCAATGGACTGCACCATTTTGCCAGCCACATAGCAGACTGGAACCAGGGCGACCCTTTGTTTATGTCGGCAGATACCGGAGTGGACAGCAAAGGCATTATCGGTGCGATAAATTATCTGGCCTCAGAAGGAATCAACTCCATGTATTTCTTGTTGTTGAACCTGGGTGGAGATGGACGAGACACCTACCCGTTTATAAGCCCCGCAGGCGACGAACATAGCAATACACACTACGATGTGTCCAAACTACATCAATGGAATATTGTTTTTGAACACATGCAAAGCAAAGGCATCGCAGCTCATTTCGTGTTGGGCGAGCAAGAGGAAGGCAACAAAAACTTTCTTGATAATGGCGAGCTAGGCATTCAGCGTAAGCTTTATTACCGCGAGATGGTTGCACGCTTCACTCACCTGCAAGCACTTAAGTGGAATTTAAGCGAGGAAAGCCGCTACGGTGACCAAAGGCACAAAGCCTTTGCACAAACACTGCGTGGCTATGACTGGGCAGCGCACCCTATAGCGGTTCATTCGTTTGTTGACGATCCGGATAAGGCCTACGATGCATTGCTGGGCGACCCGCTGTTTACATCCTCGTCTATCCAATTCAGTGCGGAGAATGCCAACGAATTCACGGAAAAGTGGCGCGCCAAAACAGCTGCATCAGGTATACCTTGGGTCATCGATATGGATGAAGTTGGACCCGGAAACATCGGCTTGACCGATGGCAATAGCGACCAGCTCAGACGCGAAGTGTTATACCCGGTTTATTTCAGTGGTGGCAATGTTGAATGGTACTTCGGGTTTCAGGGAGCAGACATCCGCACGGAAGATTTTCGAACCAGAGAACCCATGTATCGCTATACCCGCTACGCTCGGGAGTTCATGGAACAGCATCTGCCATTTTGGGAGATGCAACCAGCCGACGATACGTTAATTGGTGGTGATCCCAATGATCAGGTATTCGCCAAAGCCAGCGAGGTTTACGCCGTTTATTTAAACCAGGGCAATAGCGAACCGTCACTCAATACTGCAGAGGGTGATTTCACTTTGCAGTGGTTCAACCCTCGAACCGGTGTATTTGATGATCTAAGTCGTGATGTTACAGGCGGCTTAATCGCCATGGGGGCAGCGCCCGACGAGCCTCAGCAGGATTGGGTTGTTTTGATCAAAAGGAAAGAAAATAACGAGCCGCCTGAACCGGTAGACTCGCCCGACCCACAAGAACAGCAAGAACAGCAAGAACAGCAAGAACAGGATAATGGCGGTGTTACGACAAGTGACGCTGAAAGTAACGTCGATGAGAACGAGACGCCAGAACTTGCCGCCGCCAATAATGTCGTAGTTGGCGGCGGTTATATCAGTGTCTGGCTACTGCTTATTGGCTCAATGGCTATACTAGCCAGGCTACTGCTGCGTGTCCGGCGCTGGCGCGTTCTGCTTACTGGCTTCGAGGTGCTGTGCATAAAGCGCATCGAAATTAACCGGGTCGAGCAGTAATTGTGGAAATCCACCTTTCTGCACTAGCGAGCCAACCGCCTCGCGTGCAAAAGGGAATAACAGATTCGGGCAAAAACTGCCAAGCATGGGCCCAAGCCGGTCTTTGCTAAAACCTTTAATCAAAAATAAGCCAGCTTGTTTTACTTCAGTTAAATAAGCTGTTTCTTCACCGAGTTTTACTGTGGCTGTGACAGTTAAAACGCTCTCATAAAGATCATTTTCCAGCTTGGAGCTTTCCGTATTCAAGTGGAGTGATACTTGCGGCTGCCAATTCACATTGGTTGCGAATACTTTAGGTGACTGAGGTGACTCATAAGACACATCTTTCAAGTAGATGCGTTGAATTTTAAAGATCTGTTCAGGCGCATCACTCGCAGCTGCCTCACTGTTGGTCGTGCTCTCTTCGTCAGCCATTGGGCGGATATCCGTTATTAAAATTTATGTGTACGATTATCGGGTTGGCTTATTGAGTACGCTTTTTGGTACCGTAAGCCAGTTAAGATCAAGAGTTATAAAGTTCGTCGAGCTCACCACTTGCTTCCAACTCTGCCATGTCATCAAAACCGCCAACATGGGTATCGCCAAAAAAAATCTGTGGCACAGAGGTACGACCAGAAAGTTGTTGCATCTCAGCGCGTAGCGCCATATCACCATCGACTACTTTGGCTTCGTATTCCCAGCCTTTCTTCTCCAGCAACCGCTTGGCTGCCCTGCAATAGCCACAGAGGCGAGATTCGTACATTAGGATAGGTTTAGGCATATGAGGCTCCAGCCAAGGTGTTGTTCCGGTAAATCGCTATTTGTTAACCAGCGGCAAGTTCGCTTTTTCCCACTGAGCCAATCCGCCTGCAATGGTGCTTAGCTTGCTAAAACCCGCTTTTTTCAACTTACCAGTAACACGAGAGGTACGCATGCCATTGTCGCAATAAACAACAACATCGGAATCTTTGTGTTTTTCAATATCGTGCATGTGCTTGTCCAGCTGATTTACCGGAATGTTGCGCGCGTTTTTGATATGACCTGTTTTGAATTCTTTGTCGTCACGAACATCGATGAACAGCGTGTTGCCTTCATTCAGAAGCTGAGTCGCCGCATACGGTGACAAGCTGGGCACACCGGAGAAAAAGCGCTGGTATTCGGTGAAAACCAACATACCCAGAATGGCCGCAAACGCCGCGATGAGTAAGGGGTGATTCCCCATGAATTCAAATAATTGTTGCATAGAAGACTACTACTGCTTTGCCGACAAATGATCTTTCGCCACGACCCGGAAGCTGACATACATCGCGCAACCTCTGACAAGCGAATTGTCGAAAGACACTGCCGAGAATGCTTGGCAAACCGTAGCCGGCTAATGGACCGGATTAGTGATCAATTCTGGTTGACCCAATTAATTAGAACAGGAAATTCGTGTCAAACTTATTTGCGTACCGCAACAATGACATCACATCCCTCAGTTCACATCCCTCAGTTCATATGCCCCAGTTCACATCCCCTGAGCTAGTATGATCAAACTCGAGCGACGCGCCCCGTTCAACCGACCTGATACAACATAAGGTCGGATAAACATGGGGTCTGTGTTAGGGATTTACAGGCCTGTCAGGTGCTTGACTGCACGTTCGATGTCGCCATCAGAATAACTGCTGCCGCCACGCGCAGGCATCGCGCCTTTGCCGTTTATAACACTGGCGACTAACGCCTCCAGGCCCAGCTCATTGCGTTCTGCCCAAGCCGCGTCATCGCCCAGTTTGGGCGCATTCGCAACACCGGCTGCATGGCATGCCGCACAGGCGCCGTTGTAGAGCTCTTCTGCACCCAGGCCACTGTCGGCCACTTCAACCACTGCCACAACCGCAGCTTCTGCCGCCATGCCCTCAGCTTCCGCCATGGCTGCGGTGCGTATTTGGCCTACGGGAGCGATTCGCTCAATGAGCGCGTTACGCATCACTTTATCGGTTGGATCGGCAGCGTGCCCACCAAAACTACGTGCCAAAATCATACAGATCAGGGTGAAAACGGTCAGTGCGATTACCACGTACCCCATCATTTTGTACATGCCCGAATCGCTGGTGTCGTGCGAACTCATTGTTGTTATCTCCTGCGAGGCAACTTGTGCCTTTTAAATTCAATTCTTTCCGTCCGAGCTAGCCCGAACTATTACAGGGCGCTATTGTATCAGTGTGGGGGCCTGCTTCCCCACATTTGACGCATCACAGCATCTTTTTTATAGAGTAGATGCAACAAGGCAGCCAAACCGTGTACTGCGATAAGGCCTAACAGTATCCATTTTCCCCACCCATGCCACGAGGCTGCCGTGGGCCATTCGAAGTAGTAATGCAGAACGCCGGTCATGGCCATGAACAGAAGCACCACGTAAAACAGCCAATGCACCGCCGAGGCTGACTTTTTTGACCAGCCGACCAACCCGCCTGCACCGACTGGCACCGGTCGTTGCCAGCGCAACCTTAAACGATAGACCATGATTGCGCCGATCGCCGCCCCACCCCAGGTGTGCAAGGTGGTGACAAGAAAATCGACGGCGCTTACAGCCGCACCGCTTTCCAGGCCTTCCATTGCGCTTTTCATCGGCGATTGCAAGGCAAACTGCAATGCAACCAGCGCCACCACTACCCAGTGCAAACGGCGTTGTACAGCACTGTATCCAATGACTTTCACCAATAAATGTCCTGTATCGGGTTGAGTGTGGCAGGTCTTACTCAAGCGTACTTACGTACCAGAGAGGGAAATTGCTCACATTGACCCTCGTGTGTTAATTTTAACCCGTTCAAACTGAAGCCAGAGTCGATACCACAATAATATGACCAGCGAGACCATCGACCCTATCCGCCACACAGCCGAAATTATCAGCAAGGATTCTGCTGAACAACTGGAACTGCGGCTCAAACAGGATATCTTCAACAGCATTGGCAGAATCAAGCCTGCCATGATTGCGAACGTTAACTTCCAGGAAGACGTTATCAGCGGCGATTTTTTCGCCACGCTTCCGGCTCCGTTACAAGGCATCGCCATCGCTCGCTGCGAAGGTGCGTTGGCATTTTACAATCGTGTTGGCTGGCATAAACAGTATCTCGATACAGAACTCACGGCTTGCGTCCCCGAAGAAGGCCTCGAACCGCTCTCTGCGCGATACCACGCTAAAACCTTGCACGACCTGGCCTACGTACACCCGAAACATTTCGAAAAAATGCTCGGCAAAACCGGCGCCGCCGCTTTGTGGGAATCGCTAAAACGTTTTAGCCAAAGTTTGACTTGAACGTTCACAAACAGTGAACAATACCGGTGTGAACAAAAGCAGCAACACAATTGCCATAGCCGTAAGCGGGCTGAGTCATGCCTACAACCGCCACACACAACCGCGGCCTATCATCAAGCATCTGGATTTAACCGTGAAGTGTCAGGAATCCGTTGCTGTGGTTGGTCGCAGTGGGTCTGGTAAGTCCACACTGCTCAACATCATCGGTGCGCTTGAACCAGTACAGAGCGGTGATGTTAGTGTGTTGGGTAATACCCTAACAGGGCTCAACGATTCGGAACGCACAGCGCTGCGCCGCCACCATATCGGTTACATTTACCAGTCGTTCAACCTCATCCCCACATTGAATGTGGCAGACAATATAACCCTGCCTTTGGCATTAATCGGGGTTAAAACCAGCCAGCGAACGGCTGCCCTACTGCCGTTGCTGGACGCCATTGGATTATCTGGCCGTAGTGAAGATTATCCCGATGTGCTCTCAGGTGGCGAACAACAACGCGTTGCCATTGCCCGTGCATTGATTCACCAACCGGCATTGGTATTAGCCGATGAGCCAACAGGTAATCTGGATGCACAAAGCGGTCGCGTTATTCTTGGTTTACTTAATGAGCTAGTCACAAATCAAGGCTCATCGTTGGTCATCGTCACCCACAGCCTTGAAGTAGCCAGTCAGGCGAATCGAACGCTTATCATGCGCGGCGGACAACTGGATGAAGTTGACCCCTCACCCGTTAACGGCTCATTCGCATGGTAGCTGGCTACCTTTTAAAATCCAGCTTCACGTTCTATCGGCAGCACCCACTGCAACTTTTATTGTCGGTTCTTGGCATCGTACTGGGTGTCGGCATTGTGACTGCCGTGCTGATTACCAACAGCAGTTCGAAACGCGCATTTGCACTATCCAGCGAGGCGCTTTATGGAAAATCGACCCATCAAATCGTTGGCGCTCAGGGGGTTGATCAGCGCTTCTACGTTAACTTGCGTCAACAGCATTCACACCTGCGCATCAGCCCCGTTATAGAAGGGCCTGTGCTGATAGGTGATGAAGTGATGTCACTGATCGGTATCGATCCATTTGCAGAAGTGCCGTTTGCCCGACTCACCACTAATACCCCCTCTGAGACCAATTGGGACTCGCTGGATTTTTCCGGATTACTGTTAAGCGAGCTAACCGCAGAACGCCTGAATTTAAGCGTTAACGACACGTTTTCAGTGCGCACCGCCAACCAGCAAAGGCAAGCAACACTAGCGGGTGTTCTTCGCAGTGATAACCCAGCGGCCCGGCAAGGTTTGTTGGTTGGAGATATCGCGATGGTTCAATCACTGCTACAAAGAGGTGACAAACTAGACCGTATCGATCTGATTTTATCAGACACCGAAGCCCGCGAATTACAGGACAGCTTACCGAGCAACCTGAAACTTAATCCGGCAGCGTCCAGACATCAAACCATGTTAGCCATGACGCGAGGTTTCCAGATAAATCTCACCGCCATGAGCCTGCTTTCGCTACTGGTAGGCGCATTTCTTATTCACAACACCATGAGCTTTACCGTGCTGCAACGACGAGAGTTGTTTGCGGTCAAACGCACTATTGGTATACAAAGCCGATCCCTGTTGGCATCGATACTGGGTGAAGCCGTGCTCATCAGCCTTGTGGGTTCAACTATTGGTGTTTTATTGGGTTGGTTGCTGGCACAACAACTGATAAAGCTCACCACGCAAACCATTAACGACTTGTATTTCGTTTTGCATGTACAGCAAGTCTGGTTTACACCGACATTATTTTTTTCCGGCCTGCTGCTGGGTATAGGCTGTAGCCTTATTGCCGCCACATTGAGCGCAATGGATGCCGCCAAAACCAACCCTGTACAAGCTCATCAACGCTCTGCCACTGAAGAGCAAACAAGAAAACTGCTACCGGTGCTGGCAAGCACTGGCGTTGTTGTGTTGCTCTTTGGTGTGGCACTGGCAACATCGACAAGTCAATCATTGTTACTTGGCTTTGTTGCTCTGATGCTAATTATCGTAGGTTACGGTCTATTGCTGCCTTTAATCAGCTTACGCGCTTCACGGTTTTTAAAACGCGCGTTTTCTGGCTCTAGCCCGATACTCTCTATGGCTACAGGCAGCATAGAAAGAAACATCAGCCGAACCGGTTTGGCGATAGCGGCACTAACTATTGCAGTCTCTTCTACATTCGGCGTTGATGTGATGATTGGAAGCTTTCGCCAGTCGGTTGATCAATGGTTAGGCAATACGCTACAAAGTGATGCCTACATTTCCGTACCCACCACTGTCTCTACTCGCACCGATGGCACGTTGCACCCTAGTGTAATCGCGGCGATAACTAACAACGACAACGTTGCATCAATCAGCAGCGGCTTAAAACTGAAAGTGCGTACGGCACTTGGCGAATTCGATACGCTTGCGTTGGTTCCACACCAGAACCAACCGATTGGCATTAATATCATTAGCGATAACAGCGCTTCGGCATGGCAAGCATTTATACAAGATAACGCTATCTTAATAAGCGAACCGCTGGCTACCAAATATAACTTGGCTGCCGGGGATACTCTTAGCATATTCACCGAAATTCATGGCGACGCCAACTTTAAGATTAGTGGTGTTTTGCGCGATTACGCTTCCAGCCACGGCCAGCTGACTATTCACCGTAATACGTTTAACCAGTATTGGCACAGTCGATCTGTTTCCACATTGGGCATGCTGTACAAAGATGAGGTTGATGCTGGACAGGCAACAGAAGAGTTACGAACACAACTCTTGAACTTGAAGCAGCCTGTTAGCATTCAGGCCAACAGCGAAATACACAAAAACTCACTCGCCATATTCGACCGCACGTTTGAAGTTACGCGAGTCTTGCGCTGGCTAACGGTGGGAGTTGCTTTTGTCGGTATTTTCAGTGCATTGCTTGCGTTGAACCTTGAAAGAGCTCGCGAATTCGCCGTACTGCGGGCCACGGGTATATCCAGACTACAGCTACTCATGTTAATTAGCTTACAAACGCTTTGGATGGGTTTGCTGGCAGGCGTATTGGCTATTCCACTGGGTTGGGCAATGGCTGAAATACTCATTCATGTAATCAACCAACGTTCGTTTGGTTGGAGTATGCAAAGCTTTATACCAAACCATTCAATACGCTCTACGTTGATTTTGTCCTGCTCGGCTGCGTTACTTGCAGGACTCTATCCTGCATGGAAGTTAAGCAAATCGAAGATAGCACGTCAATTGCGTGATGAATAGAGCGTTGCAAACTAACTACCAAACACAACTTCATGAAACACCCGCCCGGGTAGAAGGGTAAACGCTCCGGCAAGCAATAACGCCAACACGTACAGCACTATCATGTCCTTTTTATGCTTATCAATTTTATTCGCGCGCGCCGCTGTGATAGCTTCCCACAAAGTGTAAAGCGTGAACAGTGAGAGTAAATGAATCGGACTGAACAGACCAAACATTCTCGAGTGATGTATACCGAAACTGGATAACGCAACCAGCGCAATAAGAGCCACCCAAACGCGCCCCAAACCCCGGTGCACGGGAGTGCCTTTCGGCATTGCCAACTGCACAGCACCCAGAACCACAGCAAGAATCGCGGCAAGCGCATGAATAATAACGATCCATTCACTCTGCCATAGCGGTTCAAAATTCATCCTAAATTCCTCGTAGAGTTATTTCCATGCAGTGGTAAATTGTCGCAAAAACGCCATCTACTATTGAACAAGCGTAACACGCACCGATCGACGCGAAAATGCCGTGTATAGATGGTTCTTTCGAAAAACACACGCGTTAATAACGATCATGTTTCAAAGTGTACTTACCACCTTACCAGCGACGTAGCTTGTTTTTTTTCATCTAACCATTCCACCCGTCCCGATAATGCTGCATTATCAGCATAATGCCATTGAACGTTACTGAGACTTAAAACGATGCCCTCAATAGAACACTATTCCATGTTAATCGACGGCAACTGGGTCAAAGCCTCCGATGGCGCGAGCTTTGAAAGCTTCGACCCGGCAACAGGGGATAACTGGGCTACCATCCCTGCCGCCACTGAACAGGACGTTAACGCCGCAGTGGCTGCAGCCAATAAAGCGCTTAGCGGTCCGTGGGGAGAGATGACGCCAACCCAACGGGGGAAGTGTTTACGCAAGCTTGGCGACTTGCTGGCAGAACATTCTGAACATCTTGGTCAGGTAGAAACCAAAGACACCGGTAAAATGTTCAAGGAAACCGCGTGGCAGGCAACCTACATTGCCGAGTACCTGCATTTCTTCGCAGGTGCTGCCGATAAAATCCATGGTGACACCCTGCCCATTGATAAGCCCGATATGTTCGTGTTTACCGATCGCGAGCCATTGGGTGTGATCGCAGCTGTCGTGCCGTGGAACTCTCAGCTATTTCTCAGTGCAACAAAGATCGGTCCGGCTCTGGCAGCGGGTAACACCATTATTCTTAAAGCATCAGAACATGCCTCGGCACCGTTGCTGGAATTTGGCAAGCTGATAGAACAAGCCGGCATTCCAGATGGTGTGGTTAATATCATTACAGGGTTTGCAGAACCATGCGGCCGCGCACTAACTTCCCACCCGGATATTGCGCGAGTGGCGTTCACCGGTGGCCCGCAATCAGCACGACACATCGTCCGGAACTCAGCCGAGAATTTTGCGCAAGTATCGCTCGAGCTCGGCGGCAAGTCACCATTCATTGTGTTCGACGATGCCAATCTTGATAGTGCGGTGAACGGGTCAGTTGCCGGTATCTTTGCTGCTACCGGGCAAAGTTGCGTCGCAGGTTCGCGGCTGTATTTGCACAACGCAATTGCCGATGAATTTCTGGAGCGCATGGTCGCTATTGCGAAGAACATCAACATCGGTGACCCACAGGCAGACGAGACTGAAATGGGTCCGCTGTGCACTGAAGGGCAACTTGCACACATTGAAGCGCAAGTCGCACTGGCAGAACAGGAAGGCGGAAAAATTCTGTGCGGTGGCAAACGTGTCGAAACAAAAGGCCTGTATTTCCAACCCACCATTGTCGACTGCCCATCTCAATCAATGAGCCTGATCGATACCGAGTTATTCGGGCCGGTATTAGCGGTTCAGCGGTTTGAAAGCGAAGAAGAGGTCATCGCGTTGGCAAACGATACGGTACATGGACTTGCCGCGGGTATTTTCACCCGTGATAGTGCTCGCTCGTTACGCATGGCCAAACAAATAAGAGCCGGTATTGTCTGGGTGAATACCTATCGCGTTATTTCTCCTATAGCGGAATTTGGCGGTATGAAAAACAGCGGCTATGGGCGTGAAGCCGGGATGCAGGCGGTTTACGATTACACGCGTGCCAAAACAATATGGATGAATATGTCTGATGAACCTCTAACGAATCCATTTAAACCGAGATAACAGCCATGAAGTTTCAATTAGCGATTAATCTTGAGCGTATGGATGCAACGCGCGACATGCTTAACGTGCGTGACCATACATTGGAAATGGTGCAGATGGCTGACGCCGCGGGTTTCGATATCGTGTGGGCGGCTGAACACCACGCGCTTGAAATGACCATTGCGCCCAACCCGTTTCAGTTGCTTACATGGTGGGCATCACACACCAACAACATTCGTTTAGGTTGTGGTGTTGCCAATGCTGCCTACTGGCACCCGATAAATCTTGCTGGTGAAGCTGCAATGCTCGACCTGATATCCGACGGTCGGCTTGAGCTGGGGCTAGGATCGGGTGCGTATCAACGTGAGTTTGATCGAATGAAACCCGGATTGCAACAAACAGACTCCTGGCGCTACATGCAGGAAATGTTGCCTCTGGTTCGAAAACTGTGGGAGGGCGATGTGGAACACAATGGCGAATACTGGCAGTTCCCAAGTTCAACCTCCTGCCCCAAACCTTTGCAGAAAGAGGTGCCCATGTGGGTTGCAGCGCGTTCCCCCATCACCTTCGATTACGCAGCAGCCAACGATTGCAACATCATGTGCTGGCCTTTTACACTGCCCATGAGCGAAGCTGAAAAATACCGAAGTCAGCTAGACAACGCCATAGAGAAAGCCGGTGGCTGGACGCGCAGTTTTTCGCTCATGCGCCACACGGCTATTTACGAAACCGATAGCGACCGACAAAACGCCTTGAGTGCCCTACGCCATTGTTTAGGAAAGTTTGGCAACCTTATGATGAAAAAAGGTGACGTGGTGAATGGCTTCCCTGACAGCGTGCCACTGGAAGAGTTGGATGGTAATGTGCGCGTCGACCCAGACATGCTGGAAGAGAATTTAATGTTTGGTAGCCCTGAAACCGCCGTCAGGAAACTTCAACAATACGAAGCAATGGGTGTTGATGCGTTTATCTACTACGCGTCTATGGGTTTAGAGCAGGAAGACCAGAAGCGTTCCTTGCAACTGTTTATCGATAAAGTAATGCCGGTAATGTCCTGACTACAATGAATAAGGCCAGTGAATTGTTCGCACCCGATGGCACCGCTTACGATTTGAGCGGTCCGGAAAGTGCGCCGGTGGTCGCACTCATTCACGGGTTAGGCTTATGTCGACATATCTGGGATGAACCGGTATCGGTATTAGCGCAACACTTCCGAGTGCTGAACTACGATCTATACGGACACGGTGACAGCGCGCCACTACCATCAACAGCGAGCTTAACGCTCTACGCCGAACAACTCCTACAGTTACTCGATTTACTGAACATTCCAACTGCACATGTCATTGGTTTTTCCATCGGCGGCATGATAAATCGACGCTTCGCACTCAATTATGAGAAGCGCTTACAATCCCTGATTATTCTGAATTCACCGCATAACCGTGGGGAGCAAGCGCAACAGCAAGTTGAGGCACGCGCAAAAACCGTTCGGGAACAAGGCACAATGTCGACGATGGACGACGCTCTTAAACGTTGGTTCACCGAAGAATATCTAAACAATAAAAACAACGAACCGCTTGTGTCGCGCGTACGTGCATGGCGAAAAAAAGCTGATTCAGAAAGTTATGCACAAGCCGCCTGGGTGCTGGCCAATGGCGTTCGTGAGTTGATCGACCCCACGCCAGCTATTAGCGCTCCTGCCTTAATTATCACCAGCGAAAATGACACCGGCAGCACACCTGCCATGAGCCATGCGATTGCTGCAGAAATAACAGATGCACAAACACACATCGTTCCACACATGAAACACCTTGGTTTACTTGAAGATGCAAATGCGTTTACCACGCCGATATTGCAGTTTTTGACCGAGCAACTCAGGTAAGAAGCCTAAGTGGTGGCACACCGATAGTGCCCACACCGGGCGTCCAGCTGTTCATCAATCAACCAGATCACCGACCACATTATCGATAAAAATACCAGCCGCTGGCCCTTGGTTTGCATGATGATTCACACGGTTAAGCGCAATCGCAAATAGATAATTGCCAGCGAGTTTCCATTTCTGTGAACTAACCGACACCGTGCAGCTGGCAATTGCTCGGTAACCATGGTGTCATGCTGTCTCAGTAAATTACGGACTAAGCGGCCAGCCCTTTCAATTAATTTAGAGTTGTACCTGTAACATGCAAAAGCCTACCGACTACCCGATCTCGAACGCCAGTCATAACAGTGGTGCAAACAACGCGTCAGATGAAATCACCTATGCGGTGCTGCAAGCTCGAGTTAAATCGAAGCAGCCTGTAACAGATGAGATGATTCGCATTGCCCGCAGCGCACTCGAAACTGCACATTCCGTTAACGAGAGCCCAGCGAAACAGGCCGGCAAATTCAAACTGCCCGCCCTACGAAAACGCTCGCGATAAAGCTTTCCGATGGAATCAGATAGCGCCTGCTTCGCGCAACAGGGTGGCTATAGCCTCTGCCAGTGCCCGATAGCCGTTCGCGTTAAAATGCACGCCGTCAGATTTCATGGCCGGTTTGCGCAACAGCGAGGCAACTATTTCGCTCTGCAAAGGCAATGAATATTCCTCGGCAAGTTCGCCATAGAAAGCGGCCGTATTGGAAAAAAGCTGCTTACGCGGTACACCAACTAACGCTATTTGAATTCCGCGTTCCTTCGCCAATTTAATCATCGCATCAAGGTTGGCCTTGGTTTTGTTCAGATCAAGGCTCTGCAGAATATCGTTCCCGCCTTCAAACAAAATAAGCAGCGACGGATTTTCCTGATCCAATACTTCCGGTAATCGCTGTAATCCCTCTTCTGTGGTTTCACCTGACACCCCCGAGTTAACAACACGAAACCCGGTAAGCTCGCTTAACACCGCTGGATAGCTCTGCGGCTTTGCAACCCCTTTACCGGCGGTTAAGCTGTCACCAAATGCAACAATCACATCATCAGCACTAAGAGGTTGTAAATCGTCACTTCCACATGCACTTAACAGCAGTGCAATACCAATTAGCCACACTTTCATATACTTGAACTCCATATTGCTATAATGGCTCGACTAATCCTTCTGCAAAACGCTGTCCATTCAAATACCCATGCGTCATATTTTTGGTTTTATATTGCTATTTTGTGCCTACGCTCTGCTTGTGCCCGGCCTGACACAGCCCATGCTGTCTGTTTCCGGCACGGTAGAGAAGTCGAAGCTTGTGACGGTGGGCCGCGATATCTTACAAGACAGCAGAGAAATTCCAGGTTTGTTTAAGGACCTTATAGACCCGATAATCGACAACGTCGATGTTTCTGGTTCCGTTCCGGCCTTCAGTAAAACCAATAGTATTTTAAGCACAGCCACCGAGCTTTACGCCAACAACCATGTCCCCGTTGCCGCACTAATATTACTATTCAGTGTTGGCATTCCATTGCTAAAAGCACTGCTCTTACTTGGCGCTCACTTACCTGTTAAGCAAACTATAAAACGAAAGTTATTATGGTTAAGCGCTGTCACCAGTAAATGGTCGATGGCGGATGTGTTCGTGGTAGCCATTTTTGTTGCGTATTTAGCAGCGAATGGACTTCGCGAAAGTCGCGCGCTGGTCGATTTTAGTTCGCAACTTGGTCCCGGGTTTTATTATTTTCTTGGCTACTGCCTGGTATCGATTGTTGCAACCCAGCTACTTACCGGGTCAGTCACTTGGAAGGATAAAGAGACAATTCAAGGTTCAACTGCGAAAGTTACTCGAGTCCAGGCCGACTGACCAGCGTTGTTAATCGCGCGTATACGCCAAGCGTGATCGTTAGCTGCAGGTAAATTAATTTTTCGAGTTAGCTGGCAACTACTTCCACTTTGACATACGGTTGTTGCCGGTATGTTGGTTAGCACATCGACCATCGTTCGATTTTCTGAGTCGAACAAGTGAAAATCATAACTGGTTGCATCGGGCACCGCACGCCAGACAAAATCGACCAACGAATTTGCCTTCGCAGATGAACCGCTTAACGGTTGCAGCGGGTCTGGCACAGCGGGCGCATCAGTCACTGAACCGCCAGCGCCAACCATGTTGAATCGCGTCCTGCTCCAATTCGAAAAGCCTGCATTATTCGCTGCCCGGACACGCCATGCGTGATCTTCAATAACCGGCAGATCGACATTCATGGTCAGTTGACAACTACCGCCATTACAAACATCTGAAGCCTGCAAATTGCTACGATAGTACTGCTGAATATCTTTGGTTGACTGATTGAAAATATGAAATTCGTAATAAAGCGCTGTATCGCTGGCACGCCATATGAAGGTGGTGCGGGCATTTTTTTGAATATCGGCTTCTTCAACAGGTGAAACATTAGCAGGCACAATGGGAGCTGCATCGTAGAATGGCTCGGACGCACAACCGCCGATAGCCAGCAGCGCGATAACACATAAAAACTGACCAGGCAATTTATCGAAAAGCCTCATTAACAACCCCCAAACCATCTTGTTGAAAGATCTCCAGCCGAGCAATTTACTACGGTAGCACAGTCCTTTGCAGCGTCAATTTAGAATGCCTCTCTTTAGTGAGAACCACGACGCGGATATTTGCTGTGTTTTTCACATTTACAAACCAAGCAGCGCATCGCTTAACGATAGCTAACATAAATACCGCAAAACCAACCATCGGTCAGCCGCTACAACCCCTAACAGCTGTTTCAGTAGGAATGAGAATGTCCGCACAAAAAATCCAGCATTTCGCGCTTTCACCCAGCATTCTTATTCTGAGTACATTGATAGCAGCCTGCGGATCAGCCGGCGTCGATTCAACCCCGAACGAAGCAAATCTGAGCTTGGGTGCCGCCCAGGCAATCATTGACGCAACGCAATCACCGGAACCCACTGACCCTATCAGCCCTGTACCCGACACACAGATTGATACGGATCGTCCATCGACACAGGCCCCCACTGAAGAACCTGCGCCGGAACCTGCTCCAGAACCAGAACTTGTGCCAGCGCAAGAACCGGAACCCGTTCCTGAATCTGAACCCACACCAGAATCTGAGCCAACACCTGAACCTGAACCATTACAGGAACCGCAACCTGCTCCTCAGCCAGTGGCTAACCCGGATAGCGCAAGCTGCGGTGCTTTGCCACAAGAGGTTCAGGCGAGCACGTTGTATCTTATCAATCAGGCCAGAGCGGAAGCCCGCATGTGTGGTAACCGCGAGTTTGCAGCAGCGCCCAGCGTCGTGTGGAACAACAAATTGCAGGCAGCCGCCCTTACCCATTCCACTGATATGGCTACGCATAATTTCTTTAGTCACACCGGCAGCGATGGCTCGAGCGCCTCACAACGAGTTACAACGCAGAATTACGATTGGAGAACGGTTGGAGAAAACATCGCCGCTGGGCAGCCAACTACCGAATCGGTCATTCAGGCGTGGCTGGACAGCCCTGGTCACTGCGAAAACATTATGAACCCGGCTTTCGAAGAAACAGCCGTGGTGTGCGTGGAAGATCAAGGTGCGCAGTATCGATACTATTGGACCAATATGTTTGGCACTGCTTTTTAATACCTGCGTCAATAAAATCAGGAAGGCAACGCTTCTCGCCTAAGCGAAACGTCAAATCAGCGCCATGCGTTAATATATTCGCGAACGTGATTTGCTGGTATTTAAACAACGCTGCCATTACCATGCAGTAGAGTCAACAGTCTCTACAAACCATGCTCGCGTTTTTCGCTTCAGTGTTTTTTCTGCTCATTACGCCCGGCCCGGGCGTTTTATCGACGGCCGGCGTTAGCGCAGCATTCGGTGCAAAGCCTGCGTACCGCTACCTAACAGGATTGTTTATTGGAACCAATCTTGTAGCATTAGCCGTGGTTACAGGCATAGCAGGATTAATGCTGGCTCACCCGATTGTGCGGCCCGCACTGCTGTATGTATCGATCGCTTATTTATTTTACCTTGCGGCCAAGATTGCGCTGGCAGGATCCAAAATAGCGTTTATCGAAAAACAACGCGCACCCGGCATTCTGAATGGGATTGCTTTGCAGGCCATTAACCCGAAAGCCTACGTCGTCAACACCGCGCTATTCACCGGTTTTCCATTCAGCAGTATGTCGACACTTGGCGAAATCGTGTGGAAATTTGTGCTTATCAACGCCATTTGGATTCCCATTCATTTACTTTGGCTGGCGGCAGGTATTGGCTTAAAGCGCATGTCGTTATCAAACCGAACACAAAGAACCATCAATGTATTAATGGGCGCATCGCTATTGATGGTGGTTATTCTCGCCATGCTCTACCGACCAACCTGAATAATAAAAACACAGTTTACAAGTTGACACAAAACCATGGCAGTTTTGCAAGGCTTTGGCGTGGACAACTTTATGCACTCGCAAGTATAGTGCGTGCAAACAATCCAACAAGGAAACTACATGCACAAGCTTGCGTTCACTTTGTCGCTTGCCATTCTGGGCATCAGCGCTTGCACTAACACCGACAACCCACAACTGGCCATGTGTCAGGCCGTAACCCAACAGTTAACAGGCAGCACCGTCGCCAGCTGGGACAGTGATTCGAAATCGGACGGAAGTCGCACAGTTGATGTAAAAGTCGACTTCACCAGCGCAAATGGGCAAACCGGCAATATGAAATGTGCGTTCAAGAAGCACGGAGACGGCACGGTAGATACTGCACCCACCACAGTGGTATTCAACAACCAACCCGTCAATAGAAAAATACTCATCGAAGCAGGCACACTGGCATCGAAAGAGTTGCTCACTGGTACCTATAAAAATACGGTAGCCAAATCGGCTGAACTGGCAGGTGATGCCGCAGTTAAAGCAAATGAACTGGCGTTACAAGCCAGAGATGCAGCGATTAAAGGTGCGCAAACGCTGCAGCAACTGCAAGAACTACATTCTCGATAAAACCTTGCACATCGTTATCGGTTTTGATATCGGTGCGCAATAACAAACTACCTGGCATGAGTTGCCAATTCGCAGCCCGCCCTGCTGAGCGGGCTGTCCCTCTCCAATAATGGCCTGAACTCAGGCGCAAGTGCGATACAATAAGCGCTCACGAATCCACTTGGCCTTAACCTCTGTGACTGAATCAAAACCCAATCCATGGCAAACCCACACGATAAAAGAAATGTACGACAACCCGTGGATTACCGTTACTCACCGTGATGTAACAGCCCCAACCGGAAATGCCGGAATTTACGGCATGGTGCACTTTAAAAACACCGCCGTTGGTATCGTACCAATCGATAGCGAAGGCAATACCTGGTTAGTGGGACAATACCGATACACGCTCAACGAGTACATGTGGGAAATTCCCGAAGGTGGTGGTACGCCGCAGGAAGATAACTTGAGTGTTGCAAAAAGAGAGCTTAGAGAAGAAACCGGCATAACGGCCAACAGCTGGACACCGTTACTTGAATTGCACACCTCCAACTCTGTCACCGACGAATTCGCAGTTGGGTTCATCGCACAGGATTTACAGTTCGGTGACTGCGAGCCAGACGATACAGAAGATTTAAGGATTCAAAAATTACCGTTAACACAGGCTATCGACATGGCGCTGGACGGGCGAATCACCGATGGCCTGGCCATGGCGAGTTTGTTTAAAGCCAAAATACTGATCGACCGTGGCGACATCGTTATCTGATTCATTGGCGCTACCACGCCAATTAGCGCATCAGTAGCCAGACACATACATTCCAATGTTCGAGATTACACGTATAAGGGTTAAGCAACGACACTCACTGTTTTGGAACTTAAACATCTCTTGAAAATTAAACATCTTTTGAAAACCATACAGTGCTTGAAAATTAGACCATGAGAAGAAGTTGGCCATTTTACGTCCTTGGCGCGCTCGTGCTGTTTGTGACGATATTAGCACCGCTAATGACACTACTTGCATGGCTAACCAGAAGCCCCGTTTTGCCTCTGCTTCTTGTCGCGCTAGTACTTAGCGGACCCGCATTGTTGTCATTTTGGCACACGCTGAATAAATCCAATAACATGATGCTGCGCTGGTGTTGGATGCAAACACTTGGTGCATGCACGGTGTTAATGTCACTTATCGTGGTTGCCTCCTTTTTCACACTGGTTGCAGATACACAGCGCGTTGGTATCTTCGTGTTAATTGCCTGGATAGGTTTAGCAGCACTATCGGTATGGCACGCGATAACCATCAAGAACCGGTACATCGAACTTAACGCCCCACAGCTCAACACGCCTGTGCGCATTGTCCAAATCAGCGATGTACATATCGGCTCAAGATCGGCTGCTTTTCTGCATAAAGTGGTTAATCAGGTGAATGCAGAAAAGCCGGATCTAGTATTTATCACCGGTGACTTGCTCGATGCCTCTTCGGTCGGTCGCCAGGAACTGGCAGCGCTTGCCGATCTCACAGCACCCACTTATATGTGCATTGGCAACCACGAATGCTATGTTGACTTGAACAAAGCTTTACGTGCCATTGAGTCGCACGGAGTCACTGTGCTTCGCGATGCCAAAATCAATTCACACGGCATGCAAATCATTGGAATCGACGATCGTGAAAAGCCCGATTCGTTACCAGAGATCATTGAAACACTGCAGCTCGACCCAACCGCCTACTCCGTGTTGCTCTACCATCGGCCTGACGGATGGCAGGCGGCATTAGAGCGCAATATCGACCTCACCTTATCCGGGCATACTCATGCCGGACAAATGTTTCCATTCGGTTTATTGGTCAAACGCAGGTACCCACAAATGGCAGGATTGTTTTCGCAGGCGGGTAAATCCTTGTATGTTTCGGTGGGAACGGGCACATGGGGGCCATTATTTCGGCTGGGTACTCAAAGTGAAATGACCGTCATTGATTTGCTAACGAACCACAGCTAATCCAGGGACTTGGATCAAACGCGACGCTCTTACGGCTTGTTTAGCGTTAGTAAAGCGTGTCGTTATACTGTTTGTCTATCACTTTCTGATCAGTAGAGTCCACCGCCATTTCTGCATGATCGCGTATCATTTCACCCAGAGTAGGAACAGGTCGTTCAGCGCTCCACTTTTCCGGATTCCAAAGACCTGCACGCAATGGTGCTTTGCCACAATGCGTAAAAATTTGCTCAGCAATAACTCGCATAACCGTTTTAGGTGCTCTACCACGCATAGCAAACTGCTTGCAGATAGCAGCATCGTCTAATATTTCAGCTCGACCATTCACCCGCAAAGTTTCGTGTACCGAAGGTATAAGAAACAATAATGCAACCTGAGGACACTGCAGAATATTCAACATTCCGTCTAAGCGATTGTTACCCGGCCTGTCGGGGATTAGCAAAGTGGTATCGCTTTCGACCGTGACAAAGCCAGCCGGATCGCCTTTTGGCGATAGATCAAGCGATTCGCCATTAGAGGTGCCAAGAATAAGAAACGTGGAATGCGCAATAAATTTTCTGCAGTGTTTATCGAATACAGTAATTTCTTTCGCGGCAGCGCGGGGGCTTACGTCACCATATAATTCGCGAAGCTTCTCAGGGGTCATTTCAATACAACCGTTTAAATAATGAGCCAGGGATAAGGAAATAAAGTTGTACCCAGGTAGATAGTGTACGCCCGGTACTTACTTATCGCCTAGTGGAATATCAACCCAATCGTCGCCTTCATCGTCATCGTCAAAATCCATGTCATAGCGATCTACACCGTCCAAATCGGTATCATCGACCAGATAGTGATCATCAGCATGACTGACATCCATAGTTTGTTCAGCGTCAAAAGCCTCATAGGGTTTTATCGGTGCCTGCAAGCCTATGTTGTTCGTTGCATCGTAGACACTGGCATTATCTAACGTGTCTGCCTGTGTGTGATCTTCCAAGGTATTGTCACTATCGAGCGTTTCCGCGCGCGTGGTATCCAGCGTATGGTCACCACTTTCAGTCAAATCCAGTTCGCCCAGATCGAAGTTTACATTGGTTGATTCATCAGCCTGTATATCAACTTCAGTGTCATCGTGATAGCCAATTTGCGAAACTGAATTGGTCTGGCCGGCCGCAACTGTTGACGCGGCTGATGCTACTGGCGCACCAATACGAGCAGCCTCTTTCTGATTGATAGGCCGTAACCAGGGTTTATCCGGTGGCACGCCTGCATACTGATAACCAGCAGCTGCACCGGCAGGATAGCCATCAAGAGCATCATCTTCTTCGACCTCATTAAGAGATATCAAATTGATCTGCCGAAGCATACTAATGGGCAGCGCAATAAAGAATATCCAGTACAGCTCCCGATTCACCAAAAATCGAGCTTCTGAAAAATTACTGATTAAATACGCCACCACGAATGCCAATACGAACAGCACACCCACCTGTTGCCGTTCATACTGACAATAAAATATTTCGATAAGCTGTTGCGCAACCATTAATAATGCAATGCACGACAGAGGCAAACCGATTTCAGATGCAACCTGTAAAAACCCGTTGTGAGCGTGATAAACCACCCATGTAAAGTCGGTGAGGCTTTGTTGCATCCAAATGGTGGCATCGTTCGGAAACCAGATAGAACCGTATCCGTAACCGGTGAGCGGTTTGGCCATTATCAGCTTCCACGTTTGCCGCCACACTTCACCACGGCCAGTCAAATCGCCTGAGCGGCCAACAATTTGAGCCGTATCGATGTTGGACAATATAAAACCCAGCAAGCCGCCCAGCAGCAATGCCAACACCACCATGCGGATAAAACCCAACTGAAACCGAAAGGCAATATACAGATACAGCGAAAGTGCGCCTGCAACAAGCATGGCCAGCAACGACGTTGCAGAATCACTTTCAATGAGCACATACAGTGATGCCAATGCGAGCAGATAGCACAGCAGCTTCATACCGAAATTCATGTATGAGGCGCTGAGTGTTAAGTACAACAACACCGCCACTGCCGCCCAGAAACCCAATGCGTTCTTGGAATTCAGAATGCCCCGCCAAACGATGGCACCTTCATACGATTCCAGACCTAGCGCGGGTAGCGCAATCGCAGCCCCAATGCTTGCCAGCATAATGACACCCATAATAAGCGCGGTAACGCGCAGTATGGTGAGCAGTGGAACCATAAAGCCAATATAGATGGCCAACACCGAACAACCCAATAAATGCACAACTCGCTCGGCCGACACTGCGGCATCTAACGACCATGACACCGACACGGTGGTACCCAGCAACAGGATAACCAACAGAATTCGATAGCGAGCAAGCCACGAAATCCAATTGATTCCGTGATTGAACATTAAGCCGACAAAAGCTGCGATGTAGGTGAGTAGCCACAGCACCGCAATACCACTGTGCAACTGCGGCGCAAAATGCGTCATTAGCGAGTGCAACGCACTGGAGCCCAGCAATATGGTGAGCGCAAGCACCAACAGCGCAGGGAAAGAGCCCTGCACCGCCATGCTCGGTTGTGTGTATGTTGCTACGCGCACAGGAGTGATGTATCCCGGCTGACACTGGATTGATGAATCATTGGGTAATGATAGCTAATGCCGTTTACCTGTGCTGACGAATAATCACCGAATTGCCAGTTCAGCTGTAGTGAAAAGTGAACTATGCGCCAGTTACCCGCCAGATTACGTTTCCAACATCGTCTGCGACCAATAGGCAGTTATCGGGCCCAATGGCCACACCCACCGGACGCCCGTAAGAATGCTTCTCGTCTGGTGCAAGAAATCCAGACAGAATATCGCGCGGCGGGCCATTGGGCTTGCCATTCTCGAAAGGCACAAACACCACCTTGTAACCGCTTAACGTGCTCCGGTTCCAGGAACCGTGCTGACCTATCACCATGCCATCGGTATCAAACCCCGGCAATGTGCCCGCCGCCATCCAACACAAGCCCAACGAAGCGGTATGGCCACCCAACGCGTAGTCCGGCGCAATGGCCTTGGCGACCATTTCAGGGTTTTGGGGTACACGATCGTCAACAATTTGTTCCCAGTAACAATAAGGCCAGCCGTAAAAACCGCCGTCTTTAACCGATGTTAAATAGTCCGGAGGCACTTCATCACCTAGCCCATCGCGCTCGTTAACAACCGTCCATAAGGCATTGGTCTCTGGCTCCCAGGCAAGACCAACTGCATTACGAAGCCCTGATGCAAAAATACGCGATTGACCAGATTCAAGATCGAGTTCATAGATGGCTGCGCGACCCTCTTCTTCTTCCATGCCATTGTCGGCAATGTTGGTATTCGAACCCACACCGGCATACAGCTTTTTACCATCGGCGCTTGCCAACAAACTGCGCGTCCAATGACCGCCGGGTTTAAAGTCAACTAACTTGTGGCCTTCACCGACTATATGCGTTGCACCTTCTTCGTAGTCAAACGCCACAACGCCATCGGTATTGCCGACATAAAACGTGTTGTCTACCAAGGCCATGCCAAAGGGTTGCGTCTGATTCTCCAGAAACGGCGTTCTTTCGTCGCCAACACCATCGCCATTGGTATCGCGAAAGCGCGTAATTCTATTTGCCGAAACACCAAGCGCTGCTGCGCGTTTCATGGTGCTGACAATCGCATAGTCGAAGGCAGACTTCACCGGACCTGCAGTGGGTAAGGCTTCGGCAACCAGCACATCGTTGTTCGGGAGAACATGAATCCACCGCGGATGGATTAAATCGCCAGCAAACATATTGACTGCCAAACCAGGTGCTGTTGTAGGCTTATGCCCTTCAACCCAACCTTTGGCCGTTGGCATTTTTAAGGTCGGTATCCCCTGCGGCTTAGCCTCTGGTATGTCTGGCTGGCTGCCAAACACGGGCTCATCAGTTTCTTTGCCCCAACGCCTCATTAAAATAGCAGCCGCACCTACCATGGCCACAACACGCGAAAAAAGATTTGCGTTACTGATGATTTTGACTCCAATATTAAGCTTCTACCAGTGTACGTGGAAAAACGCACACGCGAACAGCGCGCACCTGCCCAGCGTTACATTTTCCGCATTTCCACACACTCTATGGCGTGATTAGCGTCTTTTTGCAAAATGAGCTTTGCCCGGTTCTTTGTTGGCAAAATATTCTCGTTCAAATTAACTTCATTAATACTGTGCCAAATATTGTTGGCCGTCTCTGTTGCTTCCTCTGCATTCAAGCTTGCGTAATGACTGAAGTATGCACCCGGTTGATTAAACACCGTGGAGCGCAACGATAGAAATCGATCGACATACCATTGCCGAATGTCATCGGTTTTTGCATCGACATACATTGTAAAGTCAAAGTAGTCGGATACGAACACATTTTGCTCGCCAAGCTTGGTGTCATGAGTTTGCAGTACATTCAACCCTTCAACGATCAGGATATCGGGCTGGTCTACTTCCACGTATTCATCCGGCACGATGTCGTATTGCAAATGCGAATACACCGGTGCGCGTAACTGTCGCTTGCCGCTTTTTACGTCGGATAAAAATTGCAGCAATGCATTGCGATCAAAGCTTTCAGGGAAACCTTTGCGATGCATAATCTCACGCTTTTCAAGTGTTGCCGTGGGTAGCAGAAAACCATCGGTGGAAACTAGATCGACCTTAGGGTGTTCAGGCCAACGGGCCAACAGCGACCGTAAAACACGTGCCACGGTACTTTTGCCCACTGCCACAGACCCGGCTATACCGATAATGTAGGGCACCTTACCAGATTCAATTTCAAGGAATTTTCTCACACCCACATTCAAGTCTTGAACCGACGCAACATGAAAACTCAACAATCGCGACAGGGGCAAATACACCTGCTCTACCTCGGTGAGCGATACGCGCTCGTTCATGCCGCGCATTTGCTCAAGCTCGGCCTCAGTTAGCGGCTGCGGTGTGTTGCGCCTCAGCGCAGCCCATTCATCAACACAAAAGCGCCGATAGGGCGAAAGATTCGTTTCGTTCGAGGACATCGTATTGGATATCGTAGTTCAGTTTCAGGGAGAATTAATTGCTCGACAAGCACGCAAAGAATGGAATGGTAGCCAGAGTATAGCGAATCGTCGTGGTGGCGAGAAGCGATTAAATTCGCAGGATGTGTGACCTGACCCTCGCTTCCCCCAGTGATTCCACGTTCTTTACAAATCCGTATATTTCTCGCAATTCGGCAGCAATGCGTGCACCCGATACTACTGACATGGACAAGCCGCGTTGGTTCGACACAGTTCAGCCACGCAAACTAACCCGTTTCAATTAAGAGAAGGAATCAGCACAATGAATATCATGAAAAAAGCGACTGCCACCATAATTACACTCAGCGCGTTACTCGCCGGCCCAGCGTCCGCCATCGTAACAAACGACGACCCAATCCAACTCTTACAAGATGCACTTGCGCCGAGCGAACGTGCCTCAGAGACAATTTTAGACGACTCGTTAACACTTGAAGGCTACTTGGCAGATTCCAGTGAGCGTGACTTTCAGGAAGCGTTTGTTGATACTGATGTGAGCAAGGAATTAAAATTTGAATTTCTTTTTAACTGAGTTTGTTTAACTGAGTCTGTTTAACTGGGTGTGTTTGACTGGGTTTGTTGAAGCGGAAAATGCACAGGCATTTTGCCGTGTACTTGAACAATAACGTGTTCGCCTTTTTGCCACAACGTGAGTAGCAACCACAACCTCATTGATGAGGCCTACCCACGCCGGTATCAAGAAACGCCTGCAGACTGGTCAAGAAGAAATAATCCCAACCAGCCTGACAAACCTCATAGCAATGAAGCTGTGGTACAAGGCCCCGATGCACAAAGGTTATTTCAGTTTTGTTCTCTAACGTGCGAATATCCCAGCTTGCCTGTGTATTAAGCCACTCCGTTTTAATGGTCTCAGGCTGGCCTTCGTGTATGTGCAGCGCATCAACACACACCATGACAACACGCTTATCTGGAATAAGTTCTGTAGCTTCGAACGTCCAGTAGCTCTTGTTGGGTGGAAACGTAAATTTAGACCTGTCTCCAACGGCTTTCATTGGTGCATCTGGCTTGGTCCACCAGGTGTGCATACCGGCGGATAACGCCCAATAAGCTTTAGCCGCGCTTGCCGTGGTGACTATAGTTTGTTGGTAGTCAGACTTCATAATCTTTATCATCTCATGCAAGCGATACTCGTTAAATTTCGCTAACGCCACTATGTTAACGCTGATACGGAATCGTCAAGTCAAATCACCCCTTTAGCGTGAGCACTGAAAATGCTCGCCCATTTCTACTAATACCTTGAAGTAGTTTTTCACGAATAGCACTTAACCAAATGATCATGTCATATCCCGCATAACCTAACTACAGGATAGACAAACAGCGTAATTATCGACACAGTAATTAAAGTGAAGCCCTTGAATCATTTTTCACAAACAGGCTTCAGCTCTCCAAATATAAATGCTCTCGAACCAATAACTATCTCGGGTGACTATTATGACCACCATCGCCAAGTTAAACTTTCTACGTAAACGAGCCGGATTACCGTTGATCAGATTCGACTTGATGCGTTTGCGTGATGAAGATATTCAGGATTTGCGCGAGGCATACTTTGCCATGTATGAAATTTCCGACCTTGCGCCGGGAGATCGACGTGGATACTTTGCCCACGCGCGAGGACATGGCTATGATTTAGACCTTTGCCACGATGACAATCGATTGTTTCTAACTTGGCACCGTTCTTATATTTACTCTTTCGAGAAAGCATTAAACAGCGCGCTTCAATGGGCACGCAACGATACTGAATTGGAATTAACACTGCCCTATTGGGATTGGACGCAATACGCAGCGGCAACGCATGCACCCAATGGCATTCCCCGAGTATTAAACGATGAGGTTTATGATGACGTTAACGGATTAGAAACATTCAATCCGTTATCCAGTGCACCGAGTTTGTATCGTCGAGTTGGGCTTGGTTTAAGCGGAGACGATGAATGGACTACAAGAGCACCAGCAAGACTACGTTCTGAGATACCTCAACTGGAAAACGAAGTGGCCCGCTATTTATCCAATCCCAACTTCTATGCGTTTCAGAGCGACCTGGACTTTGGTGCTCACGGAATGGTACATGTGGTTGTTGGAGGGAGCGATCCGAATTCCAGACTACCCTTCCCTTCAGGCGATATGTCAAGACTGGTATCGGCCGCATTCGACCCGTTGTTTTGGCTGCACCATTGTATGTGCGATAAGGTTTGGGCCGATTGGCAAGCACTGTGGCCAAACTCCAACGTGCCTCAACATGTCCTGGATTCGGTTGTCTATGATGGGAGACTTGGTCGCGATTTAATCGATAACGAACACACATTACGTTACATATACTCTGAAGATTCGGTTGAAGCCGCGATAGGCGCCATTGGTACATCGGCAGCACCACCATTGGTGTCCATATCTGCTGCGGCATCGAAAACGACTCCCATCGACTTAGGCACCGTTGAGGGTGGCTTTGTACGGGCAGAGCTTGAATTCCATAAATTAAGGCCACCCAAGGAAAGTTTTGAAGTTCGGGTTTATGTGGATAACCCTAATTGCACCGCCTCCACAGGGTATAAATCTGGCGGATACGCCGGACGAGCTGTGTTTTTCGGTCACGGGCCATGCCATGGCGCCCCCGGACATTGCAACCCTGAACTGGCACATCGTGATCGTTACGACTTACGTTCCAAGCATCCATTGCGTTATGATCACACTCGGTATCGCATAGATATAACCAGAGGGCTACGAAAGTTTATTGGAAGGAAAAAGTCTGTTGATAACCTTTGCGTTTACTTGGTTATCGTGGATGAGTCCGGTAAACAGGTTGCACAAGATGCCCTCATATACGACCAATGTTCATTGCGTACCTACGCGCATGCATAATTACCGGAGTTCTACTTGAAGGTCAGATTATCGAAAAAGGCCATTGAAGACGGTGTACTCAGAGTTTGGGTTGACAGGATTCCTGAACAGGGAGGCATCGTCTATGCGTTCACGGAAGAGTCGCTGAAATTAAACAAGCCCATAGGCTTTGCAAGTTTGTATGGGCGCGGTCCTGGCTCATCGGCCAAGCAACGATCAATGCTGTATTTTATTCTTGAACCTGATCTTCTCAATAAAGAGTTGCAAGTGGATTCGGAATTGATACTCAAGCTCAGTGGCAGTGAAGAAGGTGAGTATTTGGACATTGAACTGAATGTTATTGAGGTTGAGTGAGGGTTTACTCAAGGTGCAAGTGGTGCCTCTGATAACTGCCAATTTAATATCGCGAAAACAACAGAGTCATTGCTGCGACGACTGAATCACTGTCATCTCGTCCGTTACCCACCAGCTTTCCCATAGCGCTTCGAGGGGCGGACGATATGTCGAATGGAAACAACCGCACTGATTCACCGGCAATGGTCAACACAGTGTTAAAAACTTCATCCGGTTTTTTCATCATGCTCTCTCTAACTAAACGAATGTAGACAGCTCTATTGGCGTCTTCAAACAGGTTCGACTGGACTTCCAACAAACAAGGACACCAGCTGCGATCGAGGTCGACCTTGGATAGCAGCGAGTCGATCGAGTTTTTCCAGATCCTCTGCGGTGATCCGTACCGTCAGCATTTGGTTTGCAGCCATAAGAGCCCCCCTTCAAAAATCGTATTTCTCTGTAATACGCTTGCTGTGTGTTTGCAATGACATTGCAATTAGTTCGATATCGTATTATATTATAGTTCGATTTCGTACTAAATAGGGAAAACATGATGAATACACGGCGGAAATTTCTAAAAATCATTGGTGGCGGTACTATCCTGGCCGCAGGTGGCGGTGCGGCGTTTTTGGCGACTCGACATCCAGAGAAAGCACTCGCCCCATGGACACAAGCCGGTCAATACGACGAGCCGAGAATGCAGGCCCTGTCGTATGCCATCCTTGCACCAAATCCGCACAATCGCCAACCATGGCTGGTGGGGCTTGATTCACCAGGGCAAGTGGAAATCTGGCGTGACAAGGACAAAAATCTTCCAGAAACCGACCCATTTGACCGGCAACTCACCATCGGTATGGGTTGCTTTTTGGAACAGCTCGCCATTGCCGCCAGCGCCTCCGGTCATCTGGTTGATTTTGATCTGTTCCCAAACGGTGAGGACGGCCCTGTTGCCGTTACCAACTTTAAAACCGGAGCATCAGTTGATCCATTGTTCAACCATGTATTATCCAGACGTTCCTGCAAAGAACCATTCAACATGGAAACACCCGATGTGCCCGATGCTTTGAAGGCACTGGCTGATATTTATACCGACACGACTACCGTAGAGCAGTTGCAGCAACTGACTTTTGATGCGTGGCTACTGGAAACCGGTACCTACGAGAAAATGAAAGAATCGACCGATCTGTTTCGCCTTGGTAAAGCCGAAATTGAAGCTAATCCGGATGGTATCGATTTCAGTGGCGCATTCTTTGAACTTGCTATTCTGGCTGGTATGCTCTCGCGAGAGGGTTCATTGAATACGGAGAGCTTCGAGTATGCTGAGGCAATAAAAATTTACAAAAAAATGTTATTCGCAACACCGGCATACGCGGTGATAAAGACCAGTGACAACACTCGGCAAGATCAAATAAATGCAGGCAGGCAATGGATGCGCCTCAATTTAACAACTACCGCTGCAGGGCTAGCTTTGCATCCAGTATCACAGGTATTGCAGGAGTACAGTGAGATGAAAAACATGTACGACCAAGCGCATCAGTTATTAGCTGAACCTGGTGAAACAGTACAAATGCTTGGTAGGTTAGGCTATGGTCCAACAGTACCGAGCTCGCCTCGATGGCCTATTGAAGCTAAACTAATCTAGTGAAAAAACGAAATGCCCACACCAAGCAAATGACTCCAGATCAGGCACTTGGTATTGCGTTCTCTTTTTTTAACGAGGTGGGCATTGTCAACCAGTTATCTTCCGCGCTGCTTCAGAAACGACTGGGCAATGGTTTTACCGTTGCACAGTTTTCCGTACTGAACCACTTGATTCGTGTCAAGGACGGTCAAACGCCGATGGCGCTGGCGAGTGCTTTTCAGGTACCTAAAACGTCAATGACACACTCACTAACCAAGCTGGAGCAGAACAAGCTCATAGAGCTTCGCTCGAACCCCAAAGACGGGCGGTCTAAGTGTGTCTGGATAACAGAGGCCGGCAAAAACTATCGAGAGACAACCATCGCCTCACTGAGTGGGGACATAGCCAGATTATCTGACAAGCTTGATTTCGATGCCATTCAGCAAGCACTGCCAGTTTTACAACAAGTTCGGCAAATACTGGATGAGGATCGCAATGAAGACTAATTGGAGTTCAACAGTTTGCAATAGCGCAACATGGGCAATAAACAACAATTATTAATGCCGCTGCCGATAACTTAACGCCTCCACCACATGCTCCGATTCAACATCACACAACGCATCCAAGTCTGCAATAGTTCGAGCCACACGCAACACCCGATGCACTGCTCGTAGCGATAAAGCCAATTGATCGCTGGCGTTATCAAGCAGGGTTTGCGATGGTTTGTCGAGCTGCACATACTTATCCAGTAGATTTCCACGTAATTGACTATTAACGCTTTGCTGCCGTGCCATTTGAATAGCCCGGGCGTTCGATACGCGTTGCCTTATACACTCACTACTCTCCTGCACGTTGGTCGATTGCATTTGCTGTCGGGACAATCGTGACACCTGCACATGCAAATCGATGCGATCAAGAAACGGTCCGGATATTCGCATGGCATAACGCGCTATCTGATCAGGGGTGCAGCGGCATTGAATGTCGTCGTCTCCATAATAACCACACGGGCACGGGTTCATTGCGGCAACCAATTGAAAGCGTGCGGGGAACTCACATTGCCTTGCAGCTCGGGCAATACTGATGTTGCCGGTTTCCATGGGTTCGCGTAACACGTCGAGTACAGCTCTTGGAAATTCGCTGAGTTCATCCAGAAACAACACACCGTTATGGGCCATGGAAATTTCACCTGGCATGGGTTTACTGCCGCCACCGACCAAGGCCACACCCGAAGACGTGTGATGTGGACTGCGAAACGGTCGTATACCCCAATGACTATCATCAAAGCCAGTATGCGATATCGATTGTATAGACGCTGTTTCCATCGCTTCTTTATCACTCATACTCGGTTGTATCGATGGCATGCGACTGGCCAACATAGATTTACCCGTACCAGGCGGCCCAACCATAATTAAGTTATGCGCACCGGCAGCGGCTATTTCAAGCGCACGCCGCGCTCGCGCCTGACCGCGTACATCTGCCATATCCAGGCGCAAGCCTTGTTGCTTGTCAAGCTCCGTACTGGCAAATGTATCCCGTTTAACTTCACGCAAGCGTTTACGTTTAAGTTGCGAATACAAGCTGAGCAAGTCAGTGGCTAAATACAATTTGGTGTGTGCACTGCGCATGGCTTCATGCTGATTCGCTTCAGGCATGATTAAACCAACGCGTGATTGACTGAAGGCTAACGCCGTTGGCAATGCTCCCGATACTGCCCGAATTTGGCCCGTTAGCCCAAGCTCCCCAACCACCACTCGATGGTCCAAAGCGCCTTCAGGCAATTGCCCGGTAGCGAGTAACACACCCAACGCAATGGGTAAATCGAAGCGCCCGCCCTGCTTGGGTAAATCGGCCGGTGCAAGGTTTACAACAATCTTCACCATCGGAAATTTAAGCCCCACGTGCACAATGGCGGCTTTAACACGATCTTTACTTTCACGCACCGCCGATTGGGGCAAGCCGACAATCGACATACCCGGCAAGCCGCCACCAATATGAATTTCTACCGTAACCGGAAGCGCGTTAATACCCGAGAGCGTGCAGGACTGCACAGTGGCGTATGACATAAAAGAACATCCTTGTTCTGTATTTGCAAGCGCTTAGCATAACCGGCTACGAAGTGATCAGCAATTGTGGCTGTGAGCGTGAATCTGCATTTGTTACGAAAGCTACAGGCAGTTGATACATTGGTAACAACTGTGAAAGTAATCCATAAGTGATTTATACTTGCGAAGCGCAAAGCAAAGTGATTACGGAAAGGATTTCAAGTGCTAAAACTGTTGTGGTCGACATTCAAATGGATTGGAATTGTTTTGCTTTTGCTCAGTCTGCTGGGTTGGGTATTCATGCACTTCGCACCGCAGTTCGGCGCAAAGCCAACAAAAGAATCACTCAAACGTATTAGTGTATCGCCTAACCAACGCAACGGTAAATTTCAAAACCGGGTTGAAACAACCGTAGACACACGTAAAAAAGGTGAATCCATGGATATTCATCTTTACTTGTTTCCGCCTCGGAATAAAAATCCGGATGATGCTATCCCGTCCCAACGCTTTGATATAAGCGACTTTAACGCAGGCGACTTTGTCTGGTTTGGTCACTCAACCGTGCTATTACGGACAAATCAACTCACCGTTCTAACCGATCCCATTTTTAACCGTGCCTCTCCTATACCCATTGGAGGCAAACCGTTTGCAATGACCGAAGATCCGAACATAAACGATATACCAGACGTTGACGTGGTAATTATTTCACATGATCACTATGATCATCTGGACAGCAAGGCCATGAGCGAACTCGCGTCACGCACAGCGATGTTTCTCGTGCCTTTAGGTGTCCAATCGCATCTTGAACGCTGGGGAGTACCGAGTGAAAAAATTATCGAGTTGGATTGGTATGAAGCGCACACCGTAAAAAACACCGAGTTCACACTCACTCCAACAAGGCATTTCAGTGGCCGTGGCTTAACAAACAGAAACACTACGCTATGGGGAGCATGGGTTATCAAGAACCCGCAGCAATCCATTTACTTTAGTGGCGACTCCGGCTACTTCGATGAGTTTAAAAAAGTGGGTGAACAATACGGCCCTTTCGATATTGCGTTTATCGAAAACGGCGCGTACGACAAGGGTTGGTCTGAAATTCATATGATGCCCGAACAATCGGTTCAGGCCGCAATCGATCTGAAAGCAGAACTGTTCTTTCCAATCCACTGGGGAAAATTTGATTTGGCAAAACACC